>JAHKBC010000035.1 GCA_018825725.1 Candidatus Omnitrophota bacterium | reverse complement strand
CAATGCCTGTTTTACCTTTTCTAAAAGAGCGTTTTTTTTATCTATTAAGTCCTGAATTTCACCTTCGGCCAATTCCACAAATTCCGCATTATGTTTCTGCTTTAACATAAGCTTAAGGTCATCCTCTTCCTTCTTGGCTTTTTTATATTCGCGGAATAAACCCACAGGTTCTTTTAAATCCGAGAATTCTTTGACCAATTTATTATACTTTTCTGTCTCGGCCAGGATTTCAGGGTTGGATAACAACTCTTCTATATCCCGATAACGGGCTTCTAATTTTTCAAGTTTGTTTAACATATCAGGCAACCTTACCTAACAAAACGTATTTACGCGGCTTTCTTACCGTATTTTTTCATAAACTTATCCACTCTACCTGCAGAATCAACAAATTTCTGCTTACCGGTAAAGAATGGATGGCACTTAGAACAAATCTCCACCCTGATATTTTGTCTGGTAGAACGGGTGTGTATGGTCTCGCCACAGGCACAGACAATTGTTGAATCTTTGTAATTCGGATGAATTTTATCTTTCATTTTCTTCTATCTCCTTAAATTAACCCCGTACATTTTAAAAAAGGTGCGGGGTAAGTTCGCACACATAAGTTATATCGCTTGTTCGCCTGAACAAGCCGCTCCATAACTTATGTGCTTACTTATTTCTGGTTCATGCTGTTTAAAAATTCTTCGTTGTTCTTGGTTTTAGAAAGCTTTTCAATCAAAAGCTCCATTGCCTCCACATTATTCAATTCATTCAACACTTTTCTTAATATCCAGACTCTCTGCAGGGCATCCGGTTTAATCAATAACTCTTCATGCCGGGTATTGGAGCGCTTGATATCGATAGCAGGATAGATCCTTCTCTGGAACAAATTTCTATCCAGCTGCAGTTCCATATTTCCGGTGCCTTTAAACTCTTCAAAAATGACTTCATCCATGCGGCTGCCGGTATCTACCAAGGCGGTAGCAATTATAGTCAAACTTCCCCCTTCTTCAATTGCCCGGGCTGCGCCGAAGAAACGCTTAGGCTTCTGCAAGGCATTGGAATCAATACCTCCGGAAAGAACTTTGCCGCTATGCGGAATAACCGCATTGTAGGCGCGGGCAAGCCTGGTTATACTATCTAAGAGTATAACCACATCCTTCTTATGTTCCACCAGGCGCTTGGCCTTTTCTAAAACAATTTCGGATACCTGCAAGTGCCTCTCCGGCGGTTCATCAAAGGTTGAAGAGATAACCTCGCCCTTTACATGGCGCTGCATATCGGTAACCTCTTCCGGGCGTTCATCTATTAACAGGACTATAAGCACCACATCGGGATTGTTAGAAGTAATGGCATTGCCTATTTTCTGCAATAACACTGTCTTGCCGCTATAAGGCTGGGCCACGATAAGGCCGCGCTGGCCCTTGCCGATAGGAGTCAAAAGGCCCATTACCCGCATGGATATTTCATCGGGCTTGGTCTCTAGATTAAAAAGTTCATGCGGATAAATCGGAGTAAGGTTATCAAAAAAAACCTTCTCTTTAATATCCTCGGGGTTCTCAAAATTAACAGCCTGAACCTTAAGAAGCGCAAAATATTTCTCCCCTTCTTTCGGCGGGCGTATCTCTCCGCTGACCGTATCGCCGGTTTTTAAATCAAACTTTCTTATCTGAGACGGAGAAACATAGATATCGTCCGGACAGGGGAGATAATTATAATTGGTAGAACGCAAGAAGCCAAACCCTTCGGGAAGTATCTCCAGGACCCCTTCTCCGAACATCAGGCCCTCTTTCTCTGCCTGAGCCTGCAGGATTTTAAAAATCAGATCCTGTTTTCTTACGCCGGTGGTGCCATTGACGTTAAACTCCTTGGCCAGTTTCCCCAGCTCAGGCATCTTCATGTCTTTTAATTTTCCGATATCTAATTTTTCCACAAGCTCCTCCTTATTAACATTACCTTTTTCTTTAATTCATTCTTATTCCTGTTATTATCTATGATAAAGTCCGCTGATTGGATCTTTTTCCTGATAGGCACCTGCGATTTAATCCGTAAGTTTATCTCTTTTCTACTCAATGGTAACTTTTTCTGCAGCCTTTGAATCTGTAAACTTCTCTTAACCGTAACCACGACAAGCTTAGTAACAAGGCTCCTTAATCCTGCCTCTAGTAACAAGGGAGCATCCAAGACCACAAGACTATTGCGCGATTTTTTTATCTGGCGCTTAATAGCCTTGACTATCTCCGGATGCATAATGCTATTTAACTTCTTAAGTAGCGCTCTAT
>JAHKBC010000346.1 GCA_018825725.1 Candidatus Omnitrophota bacterium | reverse complement strand
TCCAAGTTGCTCCTGCCGGTTCTGGAGAACCAACAACTTCAGGAGGAAATAGAGGATCCCAGGCAGGAATTAGTCAAGCAGCTTTTAGAGTATGAGAGGTTTAAGGAAATTGCCCAGGAATTAAGGGAGAGGGAGATTGGCCAGCGTGATATTTTTAAAAGGCCAAAGTCAGAGGAGCCTCCTAAGCCGGATGTGCGCGATGTTAAGGAGCCGTTTTATTTCGAAGCCAGTATATTTGACCTGATTAACGCCTTTTCCAAGGCCCTGGAAGATGCTCCTAAGGAGCTTTTTTATCAGGTAATTAAAGATGAATTTACCATAGAAGAGAAGGTGCATACTATACTGCACATGCTTTTGGTGCGGGAGTCGGTGAAGATTTCAGAACTCTTTACTCAAGCCAAAAATAAATTAGAGGTTATTGTAACATTTTTGTCTATCCTGGAATTAATGAAACTCAAAGAGATTTCAGCTTTTCAGAAAGAGCCGTTTGGCGAGATTGAGATTGGTAGGAATAGGGAACACATGCTTCCTCGTGAACCAAGAGGGCTTGAAACACAATGAAGAAAAATAAAACCGGTAGTAATGATTTCTCAGAATATATCTACCAGCCGCAAGGAAAAATACCCCGCCCAGATGAAGCCGTTGCCGGATTACCCTTAAAAGAAACCCAGGAGACTGAAGAAGACGTAGTCTTAAATATCTCTTTACGTCCGAGTAAACTCACCGAATTTATCGGCCAGAAAGAGATGGTTACTAATTTAAAGGTCTGCCTGACCGCAGCCAAAGAGCGTAAAGAGCCATTAGAGCATATTTTATTTTCCGGGCCTCCGGGCCTGGGTAAAACATGCCTGGCCCACATTATTGCACATGAGATGCATTCAAAGATTACCGCTACCTCTGGCCCGGCAATTGAACGGGCCGGGGATTTAATTGGTATCCTGACTAATCTGGAAAAGGGGGATATCCTTTTTATTGATGAGATCCACCGCATGTCTAAGGTAGTGGAGGAGTTTTTGTATCCGGCAATGGAGAATTTTGAAATTGATTTTATCATTGATAAAGGCCCGTATGCCAAGACAATAAAATTCCACTTAAAGCCATTCACGCTTGTGGGAGCAACCACGCGCACCGGTTTATTATCCTCGCCGCTTCGCTCGCGCTTCGGAATATTTCACCACCTGGATTTCTATAAAATTGAGGAATTAGCCAGCGTAATTCTGCGTTCTGCTAAAATCCTTAGTGTGGATATTGATAAAGAGGCTTCTTTAGGGATTGCAGCTAGGGCGCGGGGCACTCCCAGGATTGCCAACCGCCTGCTTCGCAGGGTACGCGATTATGCCCAGGTGGCTAAAATTAAAAAGATTGATTTAGCTACTGCTGCTAAAACCCTGGATGAGATGGGGATTGATAAGGCAGGGTTAGATGAATTAGATAGAAGGGTTTTAAGATTGGTTATTGATTCTTTTAACGGCGGGCCAGTAGGAGTGGAGTCACTGGCTGCCAGCATGAATGAGGAAGTGGATACCTTAATTGACACTGTCGAGCCTTACCTACTTAAGGCCGGATACCTCAAGCGCACCTCCCGGGGAAGATTGGTCACTAAACTCACCTATGAGCACTTCGGGATGAAATATAATAAAGAAAATCAGAACGAATTATTCGAGAAATAGATTTTTTGCGGGTCCTGCCTTGAGAGTGTCTCTCGCTGCAAATTTGCGGCTGTGAGACACTCCCAAGTCACCCGCAAAAGATGCATTCTTAAATATCGCAGATTTTCTACAGGTGGACGTTGGCGATTAAAATCGGCATTCGCTCGCACAAACGCCAGATACATGTGCTAAATTTAGTTTCGAACAAATTAATTTTTTTAACAAATCTTTGTTAGATTATAGCTTTTTTTGCGTCTATTATATTAGAAGTCAAGAAAGTGTTAAATTATTTTTTAGACCTCTTCTATAAAAATGAGTGATGGATTTAATGAAATAGCAGAAAGTTATAAACCAGAATTATATAAGCCTGATGTATTTTTTCTTCAGGCTAAGGAAGATATAAAATCGCTCTATGAAGAGGATAGAGGGAAAGTTTTTTATATCAGACAGCTCCAAGTTAAGTTTGAGAAGAAATATTTTCATTGGATAACCTATAATGCTATCAAGAGTCTGATAAGTGAGAAATATTTAAAATCTGTTCCGGTACCAGTAACTTCATCGGGAACAGAAATTCAATTTTTAGTACATTATTCTAATAGGTATCCCAAAAGGGATATAAATGAGTCAACAAAGATCATAGTTGAATATTCACAGGATAATATTACACGTAGTTGCGGGCATCGGGCTGAGGATTTATTTGCCCTTGCTTTAGCAGGCAGAAGATTTATACCAGTTAATAAAAAGGTTAAGGAATACAAGGATAAAATATGGACAAAGTCAGACCATGATTTAGACTATGTTTTTGAAAACAAGGAAGATGGTATAAGCTATGGATGTGAAATAAAAAACACCCTTGGATATATAGAAAAAGAAGAGCTGGAAATCAAACTGGAAATTTGTAATACTCTTTCAATAAGACCGTTATTCATTTTGCGTTATCCACCTAAGACATATATTGAATTAGTTAGGCAAGCCGGTGGTTATGTTATGGTGTTTGTGTGTCAGATATATGAGCTCAGTCAGGATAAATTAGTAAAAAAGATTCGGGAAAAGATCGGGTTACCTGTAGATGCTCCCAAAGCTATACCGGAAGGAATAATAAATAGGTTCGAAAAATGGCATAAGCGGAGTCTAAACCAGTGAATTCCAAGATTAATTCACAGAGGAATAATCATAACCCCAATAAAATCAACACCCTACGAAAAACCCCTATGAATACTATAATGTCTATCTCCTATTATTTGCCTAGCTCAAACAAACTAGGCAATAGTACGGAGTTTTGAAAAATAGAAGTGTATTAATATCTAAATAAATAATTGTAACGAGTAAAATATGGCAAAAGGATGTGGTAACTGTAATTGGCATGGTAAAACTGAAATAGCGAATGAAGGCCCGAAGGCCCTTTGATGGAAGAAAGAGGAAAGGAATAAAGGGGACGGTTCTATTTATTTACTTGAATGATACCTGGAAAGTAGTATAATAATTTTTTAACCACAGAGGGGTGGTAATGGGGAATCAAGTGAAGTAAACGCACAAGGTAGCTCTTGCTAATTGAGGAGTTACCTTTTTTACTTTGGGGAGGCTAAAATGAAAAGAGTGTACATGGTTGTGTTGAGCATTATGTTTCTGAGTGGTTGTTCAACTGCTAGCTCTCATCTTAAATCGGTTCAATCGGACGCATCTGATAAGTTAACAGTGGGAAAGGTCCAGAGAGAGATTCGCATTGGAATGCCATCTGCTCAAGTGATCGAGGTCTTGGGATCACCTAATATTGTGTCAACCGACGAAAATAGACTAGAAGTTTGGGTTTATGATAAAATTGCTACGGATGTATCTTATTCAAACAGCAACGGTGGCGTTTGGTTGATACTTGGGGCTGTAGGTGGAAATTCGGGAGCAACTTCAACATCACAAAGAACGCTAACTATAGTTATAAAATTTGACGCAGACAAAAAAGTTCGTGATTTCGCTTATCATTCATCAAGCTTCTAGAGTGCAATAGATAATAATATGATAAAAATTACTCATTTTCTAAAGCGAGTGAACATTATCTTTTTATGCTTAGGTATAGTTGGTTGTGCGAGTATCCCTACAGGATTTCTAAAGCCAAGCGAAGGGTATTTGCAAAAAAGAGAATTACAGATGAAACAATATGATACAACCGATCAGGAAAAGATCATAACTTCCGTTGCTGGTGTTTTACAAGACTTAGGGTTTACTTTGGATGATAGTGAAACTGATGTTGGCTTTGTAGCAGCTTCTAAAAAAGCCGATGCAACAAATAAAGGACAAGTTGCTGGTGCAATGTTTCTTGATATATTAGCCGCTTTAGGTGGTAGCAGTGGGAACGCTACTGCTCAGACTGACAGAAGCCAAGTAATTAAGGCATCGGTTATTTCAAAACTAAGCCTTGGTGGCGATAAAATAGTTGTACGGGTTACATTCCAGAGAATTGTTTGGAATAGGGCTAATCAAATAAGTAGGGTAGAAACTCTTAGTGATCCGGCAATGTATCAAAAGTTTTATGACAGTTTATCTAAAGCAATATTTTTGGAGGCTCAGAAAATATGAGGAAATTAAATAATTATTGCAGCATTATCTTAGTTTTATTACTGATTGTTACATTATCTGGATGTGCAACTCCTGCTGTCAATGCTCTTGGGAGCAGCGAAAGCCAGGTAAAATTAAGAAGTATTCAGACCAGGGCTTTTGATACAATAGATAAGAAAAAAATGATGCAAACTGTAATAAGCACGATGCAAGATTTAGATTTTGTTATTGATAAAGCTGATTTTCTACTAGGTTCTGTTACTGGTTCCAAGTTTCTCGGTCAAGCGGTTGTTACTATGAGTGTAATTGTTAGACCTAGAGGCGAAAAGCAATTGTTAGTAAGAGTAAATGCTCAATACGGCATTCAATCTGTAGAAGACACTGCAACTTACCAAGATTTCTTTATCGCTTTAGAGAAAGCCATATTCTTAACAGCACAACAGGTTGATTAAAGCTGGAAATGAAGTTTAAATAGTAAAATTTAAGGCAACTCCCTAGTTTAGAGAGTTGTTTTTTTTGGGCTTAGGAGAAAATTTGGGACAAACAGTTAATGGGGACGTTCCCCAAGGGGACACCATAGAAGCTATAGACGCTTTGGCAAGGGGAGTTGGGGGCTTGGAATCGCGGGGCGGGGGTTTTAAAAGACAGAAAAGCTTCATAGGGGATATAAAAAGTTAGTTAGATTTATACAATTAAAACGTCAATTAGTAGTATAAGGGAGGCAGCCGCAGATTGCGACCAAGTTTACAGAGGCTAAATCTTTAAAAAGACAGGATTATGTGGCATACTTTAAGTAGGAAGAAAAAGACATTGACTGTTAGAGAGTTATATGGTATACATTATCATCATCCCAGTGAGATCTCGTATCTTGCTGGCCCCGAACTTCTCGTAAGTTCGGGATTTTTTTTACATAGTAGGTTAAAATAT
>JAHKBC010000345.1 GCA_018825725.1 Candidatus Omnitrophota bacterium | reverse complement strand
CTTTAATGGCCATATTTCTTATTTCATCCGCAGAAGAACTATTTAGAATAAGCCGTTGTATATCAGCACTAACCTTTAATACCTCGTATATACCTATTCTTCCTTTATAACCGCTCTGATTACATATCTTGCAACCCTTACCCCGGCTAAACATTACCCCCTTACCTATTTTATCCTTTAAGCCCAGACTTTTTAAGACCTCATCCGTAGGGGCATAAACCTCTTTGCATCTATCACAAACCTTCCTGACCAGCCGCTGGGCAACTATACCCAAAATAGAAGAAGAAACCAGAAATGGCTCAACCCCCATATTGGCCAAACGTGTAAAGGTGGCCGGAGAATCATTAGTATGAATGGTAGATAACACCAGATGCCCGGTCAAGGCTGCCTGTACCGCAATCTCCGCGGTTTCCTTATCCCTGATTTCCCCCACCATAATAATGTTAGGGTCCTGCCTCAAAAAAGATCGTAAGGCTGAGGCGAAATTGAGCCCTGCTAAGGGATTTACCTGGACCTGGCGCACGCCGGAAAATTGATATTCCACCGGGTCTTCTATGGTCATTATATTTACATCATCTTTATTGAGAATATTCAACGCTGAATATAGCGTTGTGGTCTTACCACTTCCCGTAGGTCCGGTTACCAATATAACTCCATATGGAGAAGAAACAAACCCTTTGAAACGGATAAGCTCCTGGGATGAAAAACCCAAACTCTCTAATCCCAGGACCAGCGTGCTTTTATCCAGTATCCTTAAAACCACATTTTCGCCATGGATAGTCGGACAGGAAGAAACACGAAAATCAATATCCTTATTCCCCACCTTCATAAGTATACGCCCATCCTGGGGAAGGCGCTTTTCAGCAATATCCAATTCGGCCATAATCTTAACCCTGGAAATTATGGCTCCGGTTAATTCCCTAGGAAGCGAATTCTGTTTATGCAGCATACCATCTATGCGGTAACGTATATTAAGTATTTTCTCCTGGGGTTCAATATGTATATCCGAAACCCTGGCTTGCACTGCCTGGACAATCAAGTAATTTACAATCTTAATAATCGGCGCCTCTTCCCCCAGTTTTTCCGCGTCGGCAAGTTTATCCGCATCGATGGAAGCGATAACCTCCTTAATGTCGCTTGAACCCCCATAGAATTGGTCCTGGGTTTTCTTGATTTCTAATTCATCACCCAGCACCGCTTCGATATTAAACTTAGTCATCCGCTGCATTTCATCGATAATAAATACATTTGTGGGATCGATCATAGCCACTGCAAGCGTATTCTCAACCAGAAAAACAGGAACAAGTTTATATTTACGCGCGAATTGCTCGGGTATATAATTCATTACCTCCGCGTCAATAATATAGTTTGATAAATCAAACTTACTCACCCCCTTCTGCAAGTTCAAACAACGCTCTATTTCTTGAGGGCTAACCCACTTTTTTCTTATAAGAATATCCCCTATCTTATCCTGGCTTGATTTCTGCTCCTCTAAGGCCTCGTTGAGCTGAATAGCAGTAATTACCCCCTGCTCAAGTAAAATCTCGCCTAATAATTTATTAATCTTAGTCATGCTTCTTAATTATCTCCTTACGCCTTTCTCTTCTCCATTCTGGATGCCCCAGAGTCCTAACTTCTTTACTACTTTAAGATAAGATTTTGTTCTTCCTCAAGCAAACTTAAATCCATTATAAATTTATTGTCTTCTTGTTTTTTTTGAATCAAACGCGGCTCTTTTTCCTTCTCTCTAATAAATTCCCCTCCCACCCCATACCTTTTCTGCTGCTTCATACGCACAAATTCCTCGGGCGTAATAATCGTAGGAGAGACAAAAATCAGCAACTCTGTCTTGTCCTTAGTTATTTTCTCACTCTTAAAAAAATGCCCTAAAAAAGGTATATCTCCTAATAAGGGAATCTTGGTCTCTCCTTCTATAACTTTGTCCTTAATCAAGCCTCCTATAATCAGGGTTTGCCCATTCCCAACAACTACTTTAGTAGAGGCAATACGCGTATCAATTATGGGAATGGTGTAAATTACGCCTGTAGCATTAACAGTGTAATCCCCGATTTTTTCGCTAATTTCAGGTTTAAGGGTCATTGCAATCTTACCATCTTCATTAATCGTAGGTATGACACTAAGTTTAATACCCGACTGTTTATCGAAATTCATAGTCCAGCTTACCGTAACTATTCCAGAATCCGATGTATCCGACTGAGGTTCTGCCCAGGGAAGGTCTTGGATTATTCTTATCTCTGCCTCCCGATTATTAACAGTGGTTATGCTGGGAGCAAACAAAATATCAGTTTTAAGCGCATTAGATAGGGCCTGTAGTACCACATTAATATTCTCATCAAAGATAGTCATGGTAAAAGGTGTTTCTTCGCCTGTGGCTATTTGACCAGGAGGATAATAAGTGGATTTATAGGGTATTTCCTGGGATAGTGCGCTTCCCACTGTTGAGCCGTAAAGCTTGACAGCTGTTAGATCCAAAGCTCGCCGTAAGTCCAAACCTCCCTTCTCGGAAAAAAGAGACCAGTTTATGCCTAAAGAATGCTCCTCTTGAAGCCTGACCTCTACAATCCTGGCTTCAATATGTACTTGCAGAGGCGCCACATCCATAGCTTCCAAATAATCAGCAAAGCGCTGAATATTCTGCGGATAATCAATAACTAGAACAGAGTTAGGCTCATCCCCGTAAAATATCTTTCCTTCGCTGGAAAGCAGGCTGCGTACATTATCGCCCGCCTCTTGCGCATAGAGCAAGCCCAAAAGGGATAATATTATTATAAAAATAATAACTACTCTCTTCATCTATCTATCCTTAACCTCATTGTGTCCCTGCGCCTGGAGTCGCAGAGCTACCCGTAGTCCCTGAAGCAGAAGTCCCTGACATTGTATTAGTCGTACTCTGAGCGGAACCAGCGCCGGATATATCTACAGCCCTCAAATATTTTAATTTAAAAACACGGCTAGCCATCCTCTGGTCAACAGCCTGTATATAATCCTCTACCTTCTTAACATTTACCGGATAGTCAATGACCATAATAGAATTAGGATATTGGCCATGCAGGATTTTACCTCTCTCGGATAAAAGGTCATATATGGAGTTGCTCTGCCGGGCGCCTTCTGAGCTACTGCTAGTCGATTGCGTAGTATTTCCTTCTGACGAACCCGCGCTCGCTTGATTATCTGCAGATCCAGTGCCAGTTGTTGATGAAACACCCTGGGTTTGCGCAGAAGATGGCTCCAATAATTTTTTTGCTTCTAT
>JAHKBC010000344.1 GCA_018825725.1 Candidatus Omnitrophota bacterium | reverse complement strand
CTTCTCAGCGGCCAATTTACCCGTATCCGTTGTGTCAACAGACAAACCTAAAACCATTCCACCGGCAGGCACAACTTGTAATTCCGAAGTTATGGTAAATAATTTATACTTATAAGCTACTTCCTTGTGCAGGTCCATATTCTTATGCTGCGTGCTATCTTTAGGGACAAAGAGAGTCTCTACCTTCTGGTCGACTAATTTCTGCAGCGCGGCTTTAATTTCGCTTGCGTCATTATAAGGGATAGCAATGAAATCTTTGCCGAACTTAGCACAGCTCTTTTCAAAGTTTTCCTTATCCCTCCTGGCATTATCCTCGTTAATATTATAAATCATCCCGATTTTACCGAGGTCGCTTCTTACTTTCATCCCCACTTCGAGTATTCTCTCTGCCGAGGCGCTGCTTAAAGCTCCGGTATAATTATCGCCAAGTCCGAACTTATTGGCTGCTTCGGTAATGGACTCTGCATAAGCCACGACTGAAAAAACAACCGGGATCTCCCGTGAATTCTTAAGAACCTCAATTGTATTGGCCGTGCCTGAACTCACGATTACTCTTACCTTGGCCGCGCGCATCTGCTCCACAATATCTTTAACCTTGGTATAATCATTTTTTATATTTTCTAGGATATATTCTACATTTCCTTCGCCATATTTTTCAGCCAGGATCATTTTTATTCCGGATAAGCTATCTAGGAAGGGCTTGATCTCTGCCTGCAATATGACCCCGATTTTTATTTTCTCCTGGGAAAAAGCAGAGAGGTTTGTAATGAAGATAAAACCTAACAAGAAAACAACTACCCTTAGGTAAATATGTTCTTTAAACACGCGCTTCCCCATAACTCCTCCTTTTTTAATCTGGCTTACGCCCCTTTTAAAAGTTCACGGGACATCAAACCAACCATATGTGGATATTATATACTCCGAATGCAGTATGTCAATTGTTATAAAAATAGGGTGAGATTTATTCTTTAGCTACGTCTACTATAAATGAAACCATAAGCTATAGAACCTGTGTTTAGATAGTAAAATGGTATAACTTATTTATGCAAACTTACCACGCCATTTTTGGTTAACAATAATATTGGCAATCTTACCAAGAGGGCAGGGTCAAGAAAGGTGACAGAAAAATGCTGGCTAAAGTATATAGTTTTTGTCTTTTAGGGATAGAGGCCCATCGCGTTGAAATAGAAGTAGATGTCTCTTCCGGACTGCCCGCAGTAACTGTTGTCGGGCTGGTTGACACCTCGGTCAAAGAGAGCCGTGACCGGGTAAAATCTGCGATTAAAAACTCAGGGTATGCTTGGCCATCAGAAAGGATAACCATAAATCTGGCTCCCTCCAACATCAAAAAAGAAGGAGCTGGTTTTGACTTGGCTATTGCCTTAGGTATCCTTGCTGCTACTCAACAGATAAATAGTGTAAATCTCTTAAATTATTGTGCACTTGCCGAACTCTCCCTAGACGGCTCTCTAAGGCCGACCCAAGGAGTTTTACCCATTAGCGCAGCACTACGTAAAGAAAACATTAAAGGTATTATACTTGCCCAAGACAATGCCAGAGAAGCGGCAATAGTATCGGATATATCGGTCTGGCCGCAGAAAAACCTGAGACAAACAATAGAATTTCTTAATGACCCCCAAAAACGTAACTCTTTCAAATTAGATCTGGAGCAATTATTTCAACAGTCGCTTCATTATGAAATAGATTTTGCCGAAGTAAAAGGTCAATACCTGGCTAAAAGAGCCCTGGAGGTAAGCGTCGCAGGTAATCATAACGCCCTTTTAATCGGTCCACCTGGGAGCGGCAAGACCATGCTAGCTAAAAGAATACCCACGATTATGCCGGATTTAACTCTCTCCGAGGCCCTGGAAACAACCAAAATACATTCTATATCCGGAACCCTGACGCTTAAAGAGGGAATAGTTGCCACCCGCCCTTTCCGGGCACCGCATCACAGTATTTCCAACGCTGCGCTTATCGGAGGAAATTCTCTGCCGGTTCCAGGTGAAATAAGCCTGGCGCATCAGGGCGTGCTTTTTATGGATGAACTGCCCGAGTTCCGCAGAGACTGCCTGGAAGCCCTAAGGCAGCCCCTGGAGGAGAAATTTATCCGTATTTCAAGGATAACTAAATCTTTCACTTTTCCCGCATCATTTATGTTAATTGCAGCCATGAACCCCTGCCCCTGCGGATATTACACTGATTCTCAAAAAGCCTGCCGTTGTAATCCCAATAAGATTGCCGGTTATATGAGCAAAATCTCCGGTCCGCTGTTAGACAGGATAGATATCCATAT
>JAHKBC010000343.1 GCA_018825725.1 Candidatus Omnitrophota bacterium | reverse complement strand
TTAGCTCTGCCAATTGAGTATTTAAGTCTGCGGAATCGAATTCCTGCAATGCCTTTTGAGTCAAATCTCTTTTCCATTCCACTGGGTAAGCTGCCCCTGCAAATTCATTCAATAAAAACAGCAAACTGTCTATATTCTCAAAGTCATTTAATTCCAAAAACTTATAAATTAACAAACCCGCATTCTTTATTAAATAGGCGTAAACAGTTGCGTCACTTTCCTTCTTTAAAGATTCCTTAAATGTGTTTGCGATTATTTTAATATAATCTGCAGAAATTTTAGCCGGAATAATACTGACAATCTCTTGCAAGGTATTGCCCATATAAACCCGGAATTCGGCGACATCGCTTTGAAGATTACTTAGATATTTATCCGTCACTCTTTTTGCCACTTCATCCTCATTCGCGCTAAAAAGCTCAATAAGGGTGGGCTTGAGGTTTTCAATTACCCCCATCTCTAAAATTGTCTTGGCGTCGGTATTTATATATGTATTGGCCCTTTTAGTAACCGGATACTGCAGAAAATCCGTTTCATCAATCAGCCAGGAGAAACACTCCTTTGAAACACCCAGTTTATCCAAATGTTTATGTAAAAGCAGGGCAAATTGTTCTTTTTGCTGGACATTCCTTATATAAACCAGAACCATATCCTTGATATCCAGGATAGCGCCTTTGCGGCCTTTATATTCATCCGCTATAGCACCCATAATTATATCTATTGGCAGATGCGCGATAGTTTTAGCAAATACATTCTTCTCCAGCTCCGACATGCCCTGGATTCTTTTATCCAGGCTGATTTGCACATTTTGTCCCGCGCCAGCCACATCCTCTATCGCTACTTTTTTAGATACAAAATCCTTGATAAAATCCTTGTGAAACTCATTCTTCTCATCTTCCGAAAGTATTCTTTTATAAAGCACTGTATCAATCTTGAGGCCGCTAATCTTATTTTCAGCTAAAACCTTTGACCAATTCTCCTTCTTTTCAAACAGGAGCTTTTGGTTACCTAAAATGCTGATAAAAATCTCCAGGTCCTTCTTCTTCGTGCCACGGGTAAAGGTAATACTGCCTATATTTGATATTTTTAAAATATCTACTAACCTTCTTCTTACCGTCTCTTCTACAGCAGTGGCCTTTTTAAATTCCTGCCCGTTTACCAAGACTAAATTAGAGTCCTTGGATACTCCCTGAGGGTTGCAAAATGTAAGATTATTCTGCATCTTAAATAATTGACCCAGAATAGACACAATCTTTTCTATCATTCTGTCTGTTAGGGCATTATATCCTTGATAGGATTGCATATTTTTTATCGCCGAATTAAAAGAAGTAATAATCTCCATGATAAAAGGCCAGGACTCGTCCTTTATCGGCTCAAACTTGTCTTTTTCTTCTCTTTGCCGGACAGCCTCCTCAATGATCTTTTCTGTCTCCGCGTCAGAAAAAAGTTTGTCCATATAGGCCAAGGCTATTGCGCTATACTCTTTTACCTTAGCCATGAAGTTTGCTTTATTAAAGTGATATGCCAGTTCCGAACTTATGGACTCAAGGCTTCCCTTATTTTCATTTTCCAGCGCGGTTGCGATATCGAAATGTATCTTCTTCTTGGTCTCTTCGTCAATACTCTCATAAAATAAAGCCCTGGTCATTTCATTGTTAAAAGCAAGCGCCCCTGAAATGCCCACCTCAGCCTTATTAAAGATATTTTTATCTGCGGTATTACCGATTATGTCCTGAAGATACCCGCTATTCATATTCTTTAATTTCGAGAGAAAGTCAAACTTAAGATTCCCTCCCAGGCCGGCTGCGGCCATCAAAAGCTCCTTCTCCTCCTGATCCATGCTCTTAAACTTACTCATCAATAATTCTTTTAAGTCATGGGGCAGGGCTTCGTTTTTTTCATTGAATACCCATTCCGGATATTTTAAATAGACTACGTTTCTAGCTAATAAATCCCTTAATAACTCGGTAATAAAGAAGGGGTTGCCTCTGGTGACAGAACAAACATTTGATATAAAATGGTCAGGGATCACGCCATCGCCAAAAATACTATTCAACAGATAACGAATTGAATATTCTGTCAGGGTTGGCAGGGTTATATGGGGAACGATTTCGAATTCGGCGACTTCAGTGAGCAGGGTATCCAGATGAGATTCCCTTTTGTCTTTTTTGCTGCTTGGCCGGCTATCACTGGCGCAAAGAGAAAGGAGAGAGTCTTTTCTGGAAACTATCAGGTAACTTAATATCTCCACGCTTGCCTCATCAATCCAGTCCAAGTTATCAATCAAAATAACCGGTTTAAGCTCATTAAGTATATGTTCAATTAAGTCCACAAGGCCTTGGAACAAATTTAACCTGGCATCAGCATCCCATTCGGTAATCGCTTCCGAAGACCCGGTAAGCAGTTTTAGAGTAGGGAGGCCTGAAAGGGCTTTTTTTTGCTTTGGTTTTAAAGAGTCATATATCTTCTGGCATGGCTCCAGGCGGTTGTGGCTGATAGCATTTATAATATCTGCCAGGAGCCCGTAGGGTTTATCTTTCTGCAGTTCCGAACAAACCAGAAGAAAAGCCTCAATATTTTTTTCTTTTGTCGCCGCAAAGATCTCATTTAAAATCCTGCTTTTACCTACTCCAACATCGCCATCAATCAATACGACCTTGTGTGTCTCTTCACCGAATAAAAACTTCTTAGCCTCGTTAAATTCATTTTCCCTGCCCACAAAAAAAGGTTTGAGGATTGCATCCTCTACCCTCTTCTCCTCTTTAACCTGCTCAAGAATATCCTTGGCCAGAGACAGGCGGTTTCTACCTAAACGCTTTGAAGAATATAACGCCTGGTCAGCCTGGGAAAAAAGGTCATCTACGTTCCTGCCGTCGGTAGGATACCCTGAAATGCCAATACTCATGGTAACTTTTATACTCTGATTATTCTCCGGAAGAATAAATTCTTTTTGAGCCAAATCCTGCCTGACCTTATCCAAGAGATTGATTATATTTTGCTTATCCATTTTCCTTAAAATAACTATAAATTCATCACCGCCGTATCTGGCAACCAAACTATCCGTACCCTTTAATCCCTGGGTAAGGGCATCGGCAAAGGCCTTAATCATGTAATCTCCGCTAAGATGCCCGTAAGTATCATTGATCTTCTTGAAATGGTCGAGGTCGGTGAGCGCCAGGTATAAATCTTTTACCTGTTCTTCGGGTAAAGAAAGGTCTTTTTCCAGGTTTTCCTTGAAAGCCCGGCGGTTATAGATTCCGGTAAGATCGTCAATATAGATTAATTCTTTATCTTCCATATTCACAAATTGGGTTTTTTGCAATCATATTTTTTAGGGATAGCCCTGTTATGTCAATTACAGGTCAAAAAATTGGCCGCTACATTTTTGCTTAACCGAATTTTTTTGAGACAAATATTGCCTTAACGTAGTTCTTGTATATTCAAAGCAGGATTATTCTTGCCGGAAAGTACGAGTATCCCCCAGGTCAAGAATATACCCAGCGTTATAACTGCACCCAAAGCCAGGTCTTTTGCCCAATCAGCCGAAATTAGGAATAATTCCTTATTCCAAAGATGGTCAATAAACCCAAATAGGCTGCCGCCTAAAAAAAGAAGCAGAAGCCACCAGGTTTTAAGAGAATGGGTTTTCTTCCAGACAAATACTGTCACTATTGATGCTGCAATCGGTACACCGTAACACATAGCTTCCTCCTTTTTAAATATAATTTATTTTTCTTTACCAACTATTCTGATGGATCCTCTTTTGGTCAAACCTATCTATATTATCCGGTTTTTCTGCTGAATGTCCGATAGGAATTACAGAAAAAGGCATAATATGTTCGGGAAGATTCAATAATTTTTTAATTCCCTTGACCCTATCCTCTCTGGGGTACACTCCCAGCCAAACTGCGCCTAAGCCCAAAGATTCTACCGCCAGAAGAATATTCTGGGTACAGGCCGAACAATCCTGAACCCAATAACCTTTATGCTTCTCCGCATTAAGGTCTGCGCAAACAAAAATAGCTAGCGGAGCTTCTTTAATCATCGAAGAGTGGGGATGCACATCTGTGACGGCATCCAGGGTTTTTCTTTCACGTGTAACTATAAAATGCCAGGGTTGCTGATTTCCCGCAGAAGGCGCGCTCATAGCTGCCTGCAAAATTAATCGGATATCTTGTTCGGCCACATCAGCTTTAGCGTATTTACGAATACTTCTCCTTCTTAAAATTACGTCAATCATTTTAACTCTCCTTTACTACGCCAATCTTCTACGCACTCTTTAAAAGCTGTAAAAGAAGGCTTACGGGAATAATCCCAGGTAATCAGGCCAAAATAATCAATGCCATTTTTCCAATGCTCTTTGCAATCTCGAAAAAATGCCCAAAAAACTTTTTCCGTATAAGGCAATCTTAAAAGTTGGCTATAAACTTCTTTCAGCCACTTGGCCTGCTCAGACAGGTTCGGATTCCTGCCCAACCACCATGGTTTTACCTTGGACCACCTTTTTACTCCCGGACACCCTATCTCGGTAATCCAAACCTTTTTATGGCTGTCGCCGTTTCTGGACATGATTTTATAGGCTAACTTGGGATAACTGGCTATCCTCTTGTCCGCGCCCGGGTTAAATGGCGACTCAAAAATGTGCAGGTTTAAAATATCAAAATAATCTTTAGCCCCATTATCATATAGATGATTCACGCCGGCTATACCATTGGCCAGGCCGCCGTGTAAAATTTTACACTCCGGATCTATTTTTTTAAGCGCAAGATAAAC
>JAHKBC010000342.1 GCA_018825725.1 Candidatus Omnitrophota bacterium | reverse complement strand
CTCTAAAAATGCAACGGATTTGGCGAATCTGGTAGCCCAGGTTTATATCGAACAGAGCCATGCGGAGAAAGCTAAGATGGCTACGCATGGTCGAAAGTTCATAGAAGAGCAGCTTTCTGCGTTAGAGGAACGCACCAGGGTTATTGAGGATTCTTTAAAGAAGATAGGCGAAGGAACTAAGAATATAAAATTGGCAGAACCAATCGAACAAAAACTATTGGAGCTGCAGTTTCAACTCGGAGAGCTTTCTCAGAAATATACGGATAGACATCCTAATATTATCCAGGTCAGGGAGCAGATTAGGCAGCTGGAGGCTCAGGTCAAGGGTTTCTCAGGCCAGGAGATCGATTATTCGCGGCTTCTTAGAGAGGCAGAGGTAAATAAAAAGCTCTATTCCATGCTTAAAGAAAAGCTGGAAGAGGCCAGGATTACCGAGGCGCAGAAGATAAGTGACGTATCAGTGGTGGACCCGGCGGTAAGCGCTATTGCTCCTATTACCGTAAATACCAAAGCCAAGATTTTAATCAGCCTTTTTATGGGACTGGTGTTGGGTTTGGCTTTTGCTTTTATTATTGAGACCATGGATACCTCAATGGGTACAATTGAAGATGTGGAGAATATCGTTAAGCTTCCGGTGGTGGGTGTGTTACCCTCTATAGGCCAGGAGGGTAAGGAGGATAACAGCTTGTTTGCTCGTTTAAGAATCAGGCTGGCTGGCCGCCATAAAACTGACGAGGAGGAGCGCGCAGTGCATCTAGTGGCGCACTTTAATCCCCAGTCAACAATCGCCGAAGCCTATCGAAATGTTTTTACCAATCTTAAATTAAGTTCGGCAAGAAAGACAATAATGGTTACCAGCTCCGGACCCAGAGAAGGAAAGAGCACCGTAGTCTGCAACTTAGGGATAGTTGCTGCCCAGGTGGGTTTAAAAACGCTGATTGTATCTTCGGATTTAAGAAGACCTGTTGTGGCCAAAAACTTTGGGATTAGCAATGAGTTTGGATTAAGGGATTTGATTACGGGAACTATGACTATTGACCAAGCTTTAAAGAATATAACTGATATTATGATGGGTGAAATAAAGTTTGATAATATACGAAAAACTCCCGGTATTGAAAATATAACAATTCTGCCTTCCGGAAAGCCTCCTAGTAATCCGGTGGAGTTATTGGAATCAAAGAAGATTGATGAATTGATCAGCATTTTTAAGGTTAAATTCGATGTGGTAATTTTTGACGCTGCGCCGATTTTGCCTGTAACCGATGCCAGCATTCTTGCTCCCAAGATGGATTGCGTGGCTATTGTTTACGAGATAGGCCGCACCAGCCGCGATGCCTTAGTCCGGGCAAAAATTCAATTAGAGAATGTGGGAGCAAAGATCTGCGGCGTTATCCTAAATCATACCCGGGCTCAGACCGAAGGGATAAATGCCTACCCTTACTATTATCAGTACCGTTATAAATACGATACCATGCATAAAGAATCAAGGTTAGCAAAAAAGGAAACCAGGAAAAAATAAAGACACTAAATTTAATGAATAAGAATAAGGGGCAGGGCGGTTTACCTCTGATTTTATTCTTCATCAGCCTGGCTGTAGTTTTTCCCCTGATTTTTTTTGGCCTGCCTGCGGAAAGATCCTACCTTCTAATTCTCGGCGTAGTAATCTTTGTTATCTCTTTTGTTAACAGCAATCTCGCGCTCGGCATATTGATCCTTTCCATGCTTCTATCTCCTGAGTTCCGGGCCGGTGGGGTCAGGGGCAGGGCAATAGTTGTGCGCGCCGATGATGTGCTTCTGTTGGTTATATTTTTGGGATGGATGGCACGCGCAGCCATTAGTAAAGGTAAGAGTATCTTTCGTCATACAACCTTAAATTTACCTTTATTTTTATATATTATGGTTTGTTTTTTGGCTTCCGGCCAGGGGATACTTGATGGGCTGGTCAAGCCGCAGGAGGCTTTTTTTTATATACTGAAATATCTTGAGTACTACCTGCTTTATTTTATGGTAGTCAATAACCTGAAATCTTATAAGCAGAGTAAGACATTTGTCTATGCTATGCTTTTTACATCATTTTTAGTTTGCCTTATTGCCTGGAGGCAGTCTCCGATTACCGACCGTTTCAGTACTCCCTTTGAGGAGGGAGGCGGAGAGCCCAATACCTTAGCCGGATATCTTTTATTAATGATGTCTCTGACTTTGGCTTTTATTTGTACTTTAAAATCCACAAATAAAAAGATACTCCTATTTGGTCTTTTTGCTTTATCCTTTGTTTGTTTTGTGCGCACCCTTTCCCGGGGAGGCTGGGTAGCTTTTTTTCCCATGTTTCTTGCCCTGACAATTTTTAGCCGCAGATACAAATTACCTCTGTTGGTTTTACTGATTTCAGGGGTTATTATTATTCCTCAGGTGGTGCCTCGTATAGTTAGAGACCGTATTGAGCAGGCATTTGCTCCGGAGGTTAGGGTCAGGGTTATGGATAAGGATATGATTATTTCAGAGTCAGCTGCCGCGCGCATCAATACCTGGAGAAACGCCTTGAAGATCATGACCTATCGTCCATTATTGGGCCAGGGTGTGCCGGCAAGCGCGGTAGTTGATAACCAATTTGCCAGGGTTTTGTCTGAGACTGGCCTTATAGGGTTGAGTATTTTTATCTGGATGATTGTGCTTATTTTTCAGGCATGTTTTCGCGCATATCGATTTTTAAGAGAAGATGATTTCTCAGAAGGCTTAGCATTGGGGCTAATTTGCGGCCTGGTTGGGCTCCTGACTATGTCATTTTCCTCGGCCACTTTTATTTTAATCCGTATTATGGAGCCTTTTTGGTTTTTGGTAGCCATAATAGTAATGCTGCCGGAATTAGTCCAAGAGCAGAAATTGCAAGAGTCATAATATGGATATATCGCAGAAGGTAATCCGTAACACATTTTATTATATCGCAGGCCGTTCCTGGGGCTTTATTATATCCATTTTTCTTACACCTTACATAATCGGACGTATCGGATTAGAGAGATATGGCGTTTGGGCAATTATCGGATTAATTACCGGTTATTTCGGTTTATTGGACTTTGGTATCGGGTTATCATTTACCAAATATGTTGCCGAGTTTTTCGCAAAAAAAGAGTTTAAAAAAATAAGTTCAGTAATTAACCTAGGCGTAGCTTTTTATTCCCTTTTCGCCATCCTGGTAATTAGCCTGACATATTTTTTGGCCGATCCCCTGCTAGTTTTATTTAAAATCCCGCCTGAGCTTTATTCTGAAGCCAGGTTTGTTTTTTGGGTAGGGATTATTTTGTTTCTGGCCTCTAATATTACCAGCCCTTTTTACGCGGTGCAGAGCGGATTGCAGCGTATGGATATTATTAATAAAATCGCGATTGCCGTTTCCATACCCCAGGCATTAGGTACAGTATATTTTTTGAGGCAGGGGTACGGCTTGCCCGGATTAATGATCAACAATATCATCATTTTTGTCTTGGCTAGCGTTGTCCATATAGTTTTTGCCTTCAGGATATTACCGGAACTAAGATTCAACCCTTTTGTTTTCGACTTGGCTATGTTTAGGAAGCTTTTTATCTTTGGTTTTAAGATACAAATAGCCAAGATAGCAATAGTGATTTCTACTCAGACGGACAAATTATTTATATCATATTTTCTAACCCTGGCAGCGGTGAGTTTTTATCAACTGGGCAATAGTATTATTTATTATGCTATGACCCTGACCTACTTGTTAGTTACGGCTTTGGTTCCGGCATTTTCCGAAATTGAAGCTAAGGGGGATAGGATGGCGCTTGTGGAAGCTTATTTTAAAAGCACGCGTTATCTATCTTTTATTGCCATTCCGTTATTTATTTTTGTCCTGTTTTTTAGCCATCGTATCATTTTTGTCTGGCTGGGGTCAGGTTATGAAAAAGCTGTTTTGGTCAGCCAGATACTTGCTTTGGCCTGGATGCTTAATGCCATAGCTCAGGTCGCAGCTTCAGTCTGTATAGCCATTGATGCCCCGCAGCTATTTTCCCGGGGAGCTTTAATTACCATTGTAACCAATATTTTCTTAAGTTATATACTTATTAAAACAATGGGGTTCTACGGTGTTGCCATAGGGACTCTGGTGGCTGTAAATTGCGGGGCGGCGTATTCTATTATGATGCTGCATAAAGAGCTTAAGATTTCCCTGAAGAAGTTTTATGCCTGCACTCTGCCCTTTTTGTGGGCTTCTTTGTTATGCGCCTTAATGATCCTGTTTATTGACAGGGGATTTGTTATATTTATACCGCATCTTAAGCGTATACCTGCTTTTATACTCTTATTTATTGAAGTAAACTTATTTTTAGCAGCTTATCTTTATTTGGGGCGAAGG
>JAHKBC010000341.1 GCA_018825725.1 Candidatus Omnitrophota bacterium | reverse complement strand
TGGCATGTGTCGGCGGAGGCAGCAATGCCATGGGTATGTTTTATCCGTTCTATAAAGATAGCAAAGTGAAGTTTATCGGTGTTGAAGCCGCAGGTTTAGGTATTAGAACCCAAGAGCATGCAGCCACCCTGGTTAGAGGAGGGGTGGGAATACTGCATGGTTTTAAATCCAATCTTTTGGAAGATAGAGACGGCCAGATAAAATCAACCCACTCTATTTCCGCAGGCCTGGATTATCCCGGGGTTGGCCCGGAACATGCCTATTACAAAAAAACCGGCAGGGCTGTTTATACGGCAGTCAAAGATATAGAAGCCCTTAGGGGTTTTAAAATGCTTTCTCAACTGGAAGGAATTATTCCTGCTTTGGAATCGGCGCACGCTGTTGCCTACTTGAAGGAATTAAGCAGAAAAATAAAAAAGAACTCTATCGTGGTGGTTTGTCTCTCCGGCCGGGGAGACAAAGATATGGGCATCGTAACCAAAAAATTAAAAATATGAACAGGATAGAAAATAAATTTATTGAACTAAGAAAAGCCAAGAAGAAAGCGTTCATCGCTTTTATAACTGCCGGGTTTCCGGACCTGAAAACTACAAAAGAATTAATCTTGGAATTTGACCGTATTGGTGTGGATATTATAGAATTAGGTGTTCCTTTTTCCGATCCTTTAGCTGACGGCCCGATTATCCAAGAGGCAACACATTTTGCCCTTAAAAAAGGGGTGAGTTTACTTAAGATATTGCAGTTGGTAAAATCCGTGCGCATGCAGGTCAGGATGCCTATTTGTTTGATGACTTATTATAACCCGGTATTTTGTTACGGTGAAGAAAAGTTTGCCAGACAGGCTGCCCGCTCAGGCGTCGACGGTGTAATTATATCAGATCTTCCCCCGGAGGAAGCAAAGCTGCTGGTCAAATACCTGAATAGGTATGGAATAGATAATATTAATTTTCTAGCCCCCACAAGTTCTAATGCGCGTATTGAATATGTCAGCCGCCAGGCTCAGGGGTTTATTTATTACGTCAGCCTGACCGGGGTCACTGGCGAGCGCAAGAAAATAGCCCTGGATTTGAATGCCAACCTGCGCAGGATTAAAAAATACACAACGAAACCAGTATGTGTGGGTTTTGGCGTTTCAACTAAAAAGCAGGTTAAGGAGATTCAAAGAAAAGCCGATGGGGTTATTGTGGGAAGCGCTATTGTACATAAAATCAAGGAGAATATCGGCCGTAGCGATGTGACGCAGAGAGTGAGTAGTTTTGTAAGCAGCTTAAAGGGGAGTTGAAAGGGGATATTTTCCTTAACAAATAGAAGAGGTATACTGGTAAAATATGCATAAAAAAACAGTTTTAGATAATGGTTTAAAGGTAGTAACTCATAATATGCCAGCCAGGCAATCGGCAGCCCTGGGTATCTGGATTAAAGCCGGTGGCAGATATGAATCTAGTGAATTTAAAGGCATAAGTCATTTCTTAGAGCATCTATTGTTTAAAGGAAGCATTCATTATTCTTGCCGCCAGATTAAGGAATCTGTCGAAGGGGTAGGCGGGGCTTTGAACGGTTTTACCTCCGAAGAATTGACCTGTTACCTGGTGAAGATTCCGGCAGATAGCCTTGTTGCCGCGCTGGATATCCTGGCGGATATGGTGAATAATCCTCTTATTCTCAGCGAAGATGTTGAAAAAGAAAGGACAGTAATCCTGGAAGAGATCAAGATGTATAAGGATTTACCCCAGAGTTACGTGCATGAGCTTTTGGATGAGCTGCTCTGGCCCAATCATCCTTTAGGTATGAGTATAGCCGGCAGTTTAGAGTCAGTCAGGCGCATACAAAGGAATGACCTTTATTCTTATAAAACTAATTATTATAATGCCTCTAATATTGTGGTGAGCGCAGCCGGAAATCTGGAGCATGCAAAGCTCGTCGCTGAAATAGAAAAAAGATTCGACAAAAGAATAAAGGAGAAGCCTGCTACTTATTTGCCTCCTTTTTCCAGCCAAAAGAAACCGCAGGCAAAATTGATGTATAAAGATACCGAGCAGACACATATTGCCTTGGGGTTTACTGCTTTGAAGCGGGAGCACCCTTTGAGATATGCGCTTATGTTGCTGCATATTATACTGGGAGCAAATATGTCCAGCCGCCTTTTTAATGAAATAAGAGAGAAGAGGGGTTTGGCTTATGAAATAGGAACGCAATTGAAGCGTTTCCAAGATACCGGGGCATTTGTCGTGCATGCCGGAATGGATAACAATAAAGTCCAGGATTGCCTGGTATTGATTCTTAAGGAATTGGGCAAGATTACGCAAAAAAACGTCCTCAGCGATGAATTCTCTCGAGCCAAGAAATTTATGCTCGGACAGCTTATGTTAAGCCTCGAGGATACCATGGATAACATGCTCTGGATAGGCGAAAGCGAAAGCATGCTTAAAAGAATATACACGCTTGCCGATATTATTAAACAGGTAGCCAAGACCAAGGTTGAGAATTTGAAGGAAGTTGGCAGGTTGATATTCAAAGAAGAAAATATTAATTTGGCTTTAATCGGCCCGGTTAAAGATGAAGATAAGTTGATTCAGCTACTAGAATTAAGGTAAAAGCATGAATTCATTTATTTCCTGGTTTGTAGTGTCAATATTTTTGGTTATTTTTGCCGCAATATCATTTTTCTTTTCCGCATCCGAAACTGCGATTATTGGTCTGAGCAAGATTCGCCTGCGCCATATGGTGGCTAAAGGTATAAAGCGTTCACGGCGTATTCAGAATATCGTTTCTAATCTCGATGATTTTATTGTGGCGTTACTGGTCGGAAACAATTTCGTCAATATCGCTATTTCTGCCATTATAACCGGAGTTTTTGTGCGTTTGGTTGGTTATAACTGGGGGGTAATTATTTCCACTCTGGTTACTACGTTTTTAGTTCTTATCTTCTGCGAAATAACCCCCAAGATGCTGGCTATTAAGCACACTGAGCGCGTAGCTCTGCTTGTTTCTCCGTTTATGGATACCTTTACCAAGCTCTTTCGCCCCTTGGTACATGTTTTTATCCGGATAAGCAAAGTATTAGTAAAGCTTTTTGGTATTAAGACTACGATAAAAAGGTCGCCGCTTATAACCGAAGAGGAATTAAGAATGATGATTGAGCTGGGTAAGGAGGAGGGGTTTCTTAATGAAGAGGAAGGCAGGATGCTGCAGAACATTTTCAAGTTCGGCGATATCAAGGTTGCTGATGTGATGATACCCAAAGAAAAGATTATTGCTATAAACGTCAATGCCCGGCCAGAAGAATTACTGGATATTTTTGTCGAGCAGGGCCATGCGCGCCTGCCGGTATTCAGCGGTTCAATAGATAAGATCCTGGGCATAGTTTATGCTCATGATTTGCTCTATATTTTAAGAGACCGGGGCCTGTTCGTCTTGCAGGATATATTACATAACGCATATTTTGCTTCTGCCGATATGGCAGTTAATGAGCTGCTGCGTAAGTTTCAGCAGGACAAGATGCAGATTGCTGTTGTGGTGGACAAGAATAACCGGACCCTGGGGTTAGTTACCCTGGAGGATTTGATAGAAGAAATTGTAGGCGAAATTGAAGAGACCGGGCATCGGCACATTGCAAATAAGCATTGACACTCAAAAAACCCTGTGCTAACATAAATTTCAAGAGTTTAAAAGATGCTCTGTTTTTAGGCTAAAGCAGGGTTAAATATCCGTAGCTTAAGTATTTGGTAAGATATTTACTCCAAGATCAGTAATCCGGTACATGTGTATTGGAGCTAAATATCCGTATACACCGGGGTTGAGTAGAAATATTTACTCCGATAGCCATAAAATTTATTATCGTTTTCGGAGTAACTAGACAAAAACATGAGGTGCTTAAAGGAGGGTAGAAGAGATGGCAGAAAAAGGATATTGCGTAAAATGTAAGAAGTCTATTGAAATGAAGGATGAGCAGAACGTAACCATGAAGAATGGCCGTAGCGCCATGAAGGGAAAATGTCCTGCTTGCGGAACCGGGATGTATAAGATTTTAGGGAAGAAAAAATAGGGTCCTTAAAGTCAAATTTGTTTTTATCATATAATCAAGAGGGGCAAAGTGATTTGCCCCTGCTGTTTTATCGATATATAGAATAAGGAGCGCTAATATAGAATCCAAAAAGCTTGCACTCAAGATTGCATCCATTGCCCAGGATAGAAAAGCCCAAGACCTAATAGTTATTGATCTACGTAAGCTCTCCAGCGTCAGTGATTACTTTGTTATTTGCAGCGGCTCTTCCTTAAAGCAAATCCAAGCCCTGTCCGATATCATCCAAGATAATCTAGCTCAGGATAAAATAAAACCTCTCTTTAGGGTATCCGGTAATGATGAGTCTGGCTGGGTCGTATTGGATTTTCAGAGCGTTATGGTGCATTTATTCTATGAACCAATGCGGGAGTTTTATGACTTAGAAAGATTATGGTCCAAAGCAAAGAAAATCAGAATTCCTAAAGGATGAAGCCTAAATATGATAAAAGATGTCCAGGAGAAGTTGGAAATTTTAGTTGCAGATACTTTAAAACTCCTGGATATCTCTTGCGTCGTTCGTGACGATATTAAAGATTCATTTTTCCTCTCTAGCGGTTTTGGAGAGCTCTCTACAAATCTTGCCTTCAAATTAGCCGGCCGTTTAAAGCAATCTCCCAGGACACTCGCCGAAGCTATTGCCGCGGAATTAAAAAAAAATTATCAGGCCAAAATCGACGTTCAATATATACAAGATGTATTAGCTGAAGGGGCAGGGTTTATTAATTTTTATCTTAGCCCGGATTTCTTCCGACAACAATTGCATAAGATGCTTTTTCAAGGCCGGGATTATTTTCGCAGCGATATCGGTAAGAATAAAAAAGTTTTAGTTGAGTTTGTCAGCGCTAATCCCACAGGGCCTTTGTCGGTAGCTCATGCCCGCCAGGCCGTAGTTGGTGATGCCCTGGCCAATATTTTTTCTTTTCTGAATTTTGACGTTACTAAAGAATACTATCTTAATGATGAGGGAAACCAGATTAATATTTTGGGTAAATCCGTTGAGTTAAGGATAAAGGAATTGAATGGAGAAAAGATTGAATTCCCTGAGAACTATTATCAAGGTGAATATATCTATGATTTGGCCCGGGAGCTAAAGCAAAAAGAGTTTGAAGCAGAGGATTTGGCAGGATTCGCTGCAGGTAAAATTCTGGCAATTATTAAAGAGGAGCTTAAGGATTTCGGAGTCGGCTTTGACTCCTGGTACTCCCAAAAGTCTTTGCGGGAGAGCGGTAAGATAACAGAAGTATTGGAGAGTTTGAAACAAAAGAATTTTCTTTATGAACAGGATCAGGCTTTATGGTTAAGGTCTACTGAGTTTGGCGATGATAAGGACCGCGTGGTTATTAAGAGCGATGGGTCTTATACATATCTGGCTCCGGATATTGCCTATCATGAGGATAAATTTAAGCGCGGGTTTCAGTGGCTGATTAATCTTTGGGGGCCTGACCATCACGGTTATATCAGCCGGTTAAAAAGTTCAATAAGCGCCTGTAATCGAGACTCAGAAGCGCTTTCCGTGATTATTGTACAACTGGCGACTATCTTTCGCGACGGTAAGATAATTGAGATGTCCACCCGTAAGGGCCAATACATAACTCTACGCGAGGTCCTTAATGAAGTAGGGACTGATGCTGCCAGATTCTTCTTTTTGATGCGCAAAACCTCAAGCCACTTGAATTTTGACCTGGAATTAGCTAAAAAACAGACATCTGAGAATCCGGTTTATTACGTGCAGTATGCCCATGCCAGGATATCCAGTATCCTTAGGCAGGGTAATATTAAGAATAAGGATTATTCAGATACTGATTTTAGCCTGTTAAAAGAAAAAGAGGAGTTGGATTTAATCAGGAAGCTCTGGACTTTTACTTATATGCTGGAGGTTTGTCTAAAGACATTGGATCCATATATGGTTACGGCGTATCTTCAGGAGGTGGCAGAATTATTCCATCGTTTTTACGACCATCACCGCGTACTCACTAATGATACGTTGCTTAGTCAGGCCAGGCTATCATTAATTCAGGCAACAAAAAATATATTAGCCCAGGGCTTAAGCCTTCTGGGGGTTTCTTTACCGGATAAAATGTAAGATGTCAGGCGCCAAGATACTAAATTTCCTCCCCCTCAATAGCAGTCTTCAGGATTCCCTCAGCAGGGAGTTGAGTATTTCCAGAATTGTTGCCCAATTATTGGTTAATCGAGGCATACGTACTGCAGGAGAAGGGGAAAAATTCCTGCATCCTAAACTTGCCGATCTCCATGACCCTTTTCTGTTTTCTGATATGGATACGGCAGTTAGGCTTATAAAAAAGTCAGCTAAAAAGAAAGCCAAGGCAATAGTTTTTAGTGATTATGATGCTGACGGCATAACCAGCCTGGTAGTTCTTAAAGATACTCTGGCTAAATTGGGCTTAGAGGTTTTTCACTACATACCGCATCGCGTTAAGGAAGGTTATGGTTTGAATAAAAAGGTTTTGGATTTGGTAAAGGAAAAGAAAGCAGAACTTTTGATTACTGCCGATTGTGGAATTAACAGCCACGAGCAGGTCAAGGAGCTTAACCGGTTGGGTGTAGATGTGGTTATCACTGATCATCATGAGCCTCAATCCAAGGATAGTTTACCTAAAGCTAAGGCGATAATTAATCCTAAAATCAATGGTTCAGGTTATCCATATCGTGATTTAGCCGGGGTGGGTGTTGTGTATAAATTATGTCAGGCCCTTACCGGAGATTTGTTAAAAGAAGAATTAGATTTGGTTTCTTTGGGGACGATTGCCGATTCAGTCCCTTTGACCGGAGAAAACAGGATTATTGCCAGGGAGGGCTTAATCAAGATCCGCGGCACTAAGCGTCCGGGATTGCAGGTTCTTCTTGAATCAAGCGGCATAAAAGGCAAGAAGATGACAACCGAGTATGTGAGTTTTATACTTGGGCCACGTATTAATGCCAGCGGCAGGATCGACAGCGCGGATATCGCCTTAAAGCTTTTATCCAGCCGGGATATGGAAGAGGCCAAAGGTTATGCCCAGACTATAGAGCGCTGTAATCGACAGAGGCAGAAGATAGAAAGCGTCATTTTGCAAGAAGCCAGGGATCTTATTGATAAAGAGATAAATTTTAAAGAACATAAGGTGGTTGTTGTGGCTAAGGAGGGATGGCATACCGGAGTATTGGGGATTGTGGCTGCAAAACTCAGCGAAAAATTCTTTCGGCCGACCATACTTATATCTTTAACGGATAATCTCTGCCGGGGCTCGGGCCGTTCCATTAAAAATTTTCATTTATTTCAAGCGCTCTTGGATTGCGAAGATCTGTTGGATAGTTTTGGCGGCCATCGGCATGCTACGGGTTTGGTTATTTCCAAAGACAAGATTGAGATTTTTAAGAACAGGATCAATCATCTGGTAAAAGAAAGGCTCTCTTTCCAGGACCTTATTCCCAGCATAGATATAGACGCGCAAGTTAATTTGAGCCAGATAGATAGCGCTACTATAGCCCAATTACAGTTATTGGAGCCTTTTGGGTCGGATAATCCGGAACCATTATTTTACACCAAGGGGCTTAAACTTAAAGGGCAGCCGCAGATTTTAGGGCGCCAGACCTTAAAATTATGGGCGACAGACGGCGCCTTGACTTATCCGGTTATTGGTTTCGGTATGGCCGGTTTTCTGGAAGATATTATTCAAAGCGATAGTTTTGATTTAGTCTATAAGCTAAGAATAGATTCCTGGAGAGGCGAGGATTCATTGATACTGGAGATTAAGGATATATTCTTTAGCAAAAGCCCTGTATAAACCTAGCGTTTTTTGGCTTTGCCTTTTTTCAGGCATTTGGTGCAGATATAAGCTTTTTTCATGCGTCCATCTAACTTAATCCGTATTTTCTGTAAGT
>JAHKBC010000034.1 GCA_018825725.1 Candidatus Omnitrophota bacterium | reverse complement strand
CTCATTAACCTCAATATCCTTATCCTTAGCTACAAATAATGTCATAACCCCTCCATCGAATAGCGAAATGGGGACGCTGCCCCTTTTCCTTCAATAATAATAAGTAATTAACTCTAGTGAAATCTTTTGAAAAGGGAGAATCTCCCCGTCGCGCTCAATAACCATCTTCTGAATATTAACCAGCCTTTCTAGATTACCAACCTTGTTTAAGAAATTGACTAAAACATCAAGGGTTGCCTGGCAACTCATTTCTATAACTATGGGCTTAGGTGCGTCTTTGCTTAGATTAACCCTTGGATTAGGATTGGCCCCTCCCAGAGAAACATCTGCGCCTGGGGCATGACCTTGGGGCTGTGAACTTCCGGCAGAATTAACACTACCGCCTAAACTCACATCTTTATTCTCATCTTGGCCGTTTTCTGAAGGTAGGTTAAACTCTAGACTTTTTAAGCCTAAGCTAGCTGCTAGAAGTGAGATTTCTTTTATCAGCTTAAATGGCTTCTCCTGCCCCACGGGAACCATGGTATATATTTTTTCTTCTGAGCGCTTCAGCTCTTGACTTTGTTTTTTTAACTCTTCGACTTTTCGGCTGGTAGCTTCTGTTTTCTTCAGTTCTTCCTTCTTGCCTTTTAGTACAAGCCTAAGGTTTGCATTATCTTTATACTTCCAAGAAGAAAATATAGCTAAACCCAAGATTAAGGCTACGATTACCAGGGTAACAATAAGTACGGAATTCTTCATTTATTTATTATATCCGCGGTTAAATTAAATCCTCTGGCCTTGGGTTGAGTCAAAAGAACTTCTTGTTGGTTAGACAGAGGACCGATAATTTCAGGATACATCTTTTCCAGCTCTATGGGCTGAACATTAAGATTTGCCAATATCTTCAGCTTATGTAAACGCTCCTTAAATTCATTAATAATACTGTTGGCTTGTTCAAAATCAGTCGTTGCTTGGCCATATATTTCCAGCTTTGTCTTCGAAAGCGTAAGCTTATTAAAAAGAACATCCTTGTATACGCTGGCTACATCTTCCAGTAAATTAATCAGGTAAGCGCTGTTTCTGGCTATATTTTCAACCTCGGTTATCCTTTGATTAACCAGACTCTTTTGCCGCTCTAAATCAATTAGTTTACTGGCAGTCCTTTGTATATTCTCTATTTTAGACTCTGTTTCGCGGATATCATTTTTTATCATAAGATTGGCAAAGAATAAATGAGCGGCCAGTAAACTAGAAACAACCAATAAAAATGTCCGGGCAACCAACAAGACTAATCTCTTAGCAAGTAATGCCTCTCTCCTCATTATATCCTTAGGCAAGAAATTAACCATCCCTGGCTTAGGAGACTTTGCCTCAAAAGCCGCTAAGGCCAGGGCTACAGCTCCTGAAAATATGGGAGTCGTATAAGCCATATCCTGGATTTGCCTCTCCTTAGAGAGCTGGATCTCAGAAAAAGGCAGGATTACGCTGCAAGCCCCTCCTATATTAGTGGTTAATTGAGGTATAATATTATTTAACTGGCTACCGCCTCCCAGGAAATATAAATCTTCAGACCTTCTTCCTTCAGATTGTTCCTTATAATATACAAAAGAACGCCGCAGTTCCTGGATTATCCTCTCAATATGCGGCTGCCAAAGCATCCTCAGCCCCAAAAGATTAACTTCGTTTTCAGAAGCACCAAGGCCTTGTTTCAGGCCAATTTCATATTTCTGGCGCATAATCTCTTCGGAAATAGCTATTTTATCTTCGAGGTTAAATGTGATTGCCGGCACACCTTTTTCTTTTATAATATCCTCTGCCTTGGCTTCGGATATTCCCAGTTGATGCGAGAAATCCTGGATAATATCATGCAACCCATAAACAACATGGCGCATAAAAACCAGGCTAGCCTCTCGGTATATGGATATATGAATAGACGACCCCCCGATATCCGCAAAAACCACTGACTGTTCTTTTTTCCAGAATTGACGCGGCATTATTTTAGGCAAGACACAACTATTAGGCGTAATTAATACCGGAACCACATTAATCCCCTTAAGAAGAGCCAGGGTTTTATTAATACTTGCTCTATCTACCCTAATTACTAAGAGCTCATAGCGAGAAGTTTTACCCGCTATCCTTTCCCCCAGGAATATGGTCTCGAAGATATGGTCAACAGTAGTAACAGGAATCATCTTCTGTTTGGCCTCATTTATCGCCGCAAACCCCAATTCCTTCTTTGGCATCAGAGGCAAAAAAACAGGCAAGGCCGTCACTGAAGAATAGCATAAACTTATCCCAATCTTAGCGCAATGTAATAATTTAAGAGGAATAAATCTGGTTATTTCATCGACGAATACCTTGGCCTCAATTTCATTATCTTTGCCGGAAATGGCGGAAAATGGGGTACGAAATATAAATGTGTCCTGCAGGGCAATTCTGGCCTTTGGCTCCAAAACTACCAACTTGGTGTAATAACTACCTATATCTATTCCAACTAATAAGCTCAGCAATTTTTATTATCCTATCTTACTGATTAACTGCACCATGGGCAGAAATACCGCCAGCGCAATACCCCCGATTACTACACCCATGGTAAGTATCATGATCGGCTCGAAAAGAGTAAACATCTTTTTTATGGTAGATGGCACATCGCGGTCATAAAATTGGCTGACCTTATCCATAGTCTCTGCTAAACTTCCGGTCTGTTCACCCACACTAATCATCCTAATTACCAAATTCGGAAAACCTCCAACCATCTCCATGGAATCAGCGATCTTCTCTCCTACATTAATGCGATCCCGGGCTTTGGATATATTGCTCTCTAAAAAAGCATTGCCTGTTACCTCTGAAGCCAGGCTTAAAGAGCTGAAGACATCCACTCCTGACCTTAAAGATAAAGCAAAGGTATGGCAGAAACGCGAAAGAGCTATTTTATATACCAATACTCCGATAAGAGGAAACTTTAATCTGTACCTATCAATAACATAGCGGCCTTTAGCATTATGGCTGACAAACTTGTATAACCAGGAAACACCGACCAAAAAAATCAAAAAAACCCACCATAATTTACGCATAAAATCGCTAATCCCCAGGATGAGAAGAGTCGGTAATGGCAGGTCAACCCCCATCTCTTCAAACATAGGTTTAAATTTAGGAATGACCGCTATCACCAATACCATTACTACTATGGTCATTACAACAAAGAGGATAATCGGATATATGGAAGCCTCCTTTATTCTGGCTTTCAATTCCATCTGCCACTCGATAAGCCGGGATAAATCACTCATGACCAAGGCCAGCTTTCCTGTTTTTTCTCCGGTATCAACTATTGAAACATATAGCTTAGAAAATAGTTCCGGATAAACCATCAACGCCTCTTTTAAGGAACACCCTGACTCTACCCTGCGCGTAATATCACTGATTACTGTCCTGCCCTTGCTATTAAGCGCGCTGTGCCCCAGATCCTTGAGAATAGTCAATAACGAAACTCCTGCATCCAATGATATAGCCAGCTGAATAGTAAAATCATAGACATCTGCCCGGCTTAAACCCCGGGATTCCAACTTTTCGCTTTCTGACTTCTTTGAGAGGTGATGGACAACTTTGGCTTCGGTGAGAAAATAACCTAACTTCTTCACGCGTACCCCTAAGTCCGCCTCATCCTCAGCCAGCATAAAACCTTTGACCAAACGCCCGCTTCCATCCCTGGCTTTATAATTATAGTTCGACACCTACTCCTCCTGCCAGGTGCCGCTATCCTGGATAATGTTTAATCCCGAACGCCGTAAAGTTACAGCAATTTTACGCTGCGCTCCTCTATAATTACAAGAAGAAGTTATCCGTTTAGTAGGAGGACTCCCTGCAGGTATTATTATGATATATTGATTTCCTGCTAAGGATTCACTATAAGATCCGGATGCAGCCCAGTTGAGAGAAAGAATAACCTTCCCTCTTTCGATTCCTGCCTGGGCAGTATAAAAAGCAATCAAGCTGTTTTTTGCGGAAGTGCCGATAGATATCTCTGCCTTTGCCATTATGACTAGAGCCCCTCCAATAATGATTATCGTCGTCAAAAGAAAAAAAACAATAACTAATGCCTGCCCTCTCTTCATCATAATATTAGTTCCTTAACCTCACCCTTGTCCTTGAAGTATAATTACGGTTATTCAAACTATCCGGCTGCTGGGGATTTGGCCTTAAAGTCAAAGTAATAGTAGCCAAACCACCTGAATCACAAAATATTCTATCATTGGCTATACCACAAGTACTAGTGTTTCGAGGATTATCAACAACAAAATGTACTAACTCGGCAATCTCCCTCTGGTTATCCCTGGCTTCACGCAGAGAGCTTATCAGGATTGGGTGTACAGGAGTCTGATCGATACTCCGATAAATAGTATTCGGCTGCCCAAAACTCTCGCTTCCTACTTGAGCGCCGCGCCAATACCAGACTCTTGTATTGCCCACGGCAAAATATAAGGTCTCCTGAACACTGCCGCTAGAACCAACCAATACAGAACCGGTATTCATCGGAGACCTGCCCCGGCGAAATTCATCGCTAATAAAATCCAGGGCCCAACGGCTATTACGCAACATATCAAAAAAATGTTTTTGCCTGGACCAGGACTGGCTGGTCAGAGAAAACACCTGGCCTATAGAAGTAATTAATAGGGCAATAATAAGCGTGGATACAGCTGCTTCAATTAAAGTAAAACTTCTTTTATTAGTTAAATAATAAGGCATCAGAAGTT
>JAHKBC010000340.1 GCA_018825725.1 Candidatus Omnitrophota bacterium | reverse complement strand
GGCAATAACAGGAATACGCGATTTATCGTTCTCAAAAGCGCGCGTAACCGCCAATACCTCTACCAGAATGCTATCCAGAGAAAAATGCTCTTCATCAGCAAGCTCAGCCATACTATAACCCAGATGTCCACCCGCAAGCGGGCCTTCAACAATAATAGCATCAGGTAGGCGCTTATATCTCCTAGCCCAAGTACTGCAAATAATCTGCGCTGCGCGAGCGGAAGAAACAATCGGAACAAGTTTAGTCTGATTATTCTTAATCAAAGATGGCAAACGTAACGGTAAGCCGGCACCGGAAATAATCATATCCACGGATTCAGCTTGAGCCGCCTCCACTAATTCATCGTAGTTAGTAAGTACACACATAATATTCACTCCGAACGGATTTTTCGTCATACTCCTGGTATCTCGAATGATATTTGTAAATTCTGTGCACGAACGCGTCTTATAATCGCGTTTCTCATCACCACATTCCTCCCCCAGCCCCACCGCGGCAATCACCCCAAGCGCCCCTTCGTTGGATACTGCCGAAGTTAATGCAGACGAAGACACGCGCACCCCCATTCCACCTTGAATGATCGGTAGCTCTATTCTTAAATTACCTATATCTAAATTCTTGAACTCTATATTCATAAATTCTCCATAATTATCTGAAATATCGATACATGAAAATGCCCTGATAACCAATGCTTATGAGGGTTATTCTTATCTCTCCCATCTGAAATTAGAGGGATTTATGTGGTTGCGTGTGTTGGTATAGGTAATAACTATATCTCTTAACGCGCATACAGCTATTATATATGGGTAAACCTAAAATAACAAGAAATAAGGTATATAAGAGATAGATTTTGTGTCACTTTCGTCACCTTTTCTAGGAGCCATATCTCTCTAATATACTGGTAAACAGAAAGTTAAGTCTTGCCACCTCTTTTGAGGGTGACATATGCCAAAAGGGCCATCTATTTTTGTACAGGCAGTTAAGGTAGTAAAATCCGGACTACTATCTTTTAAAAACCTGTTTTTTCTTGCTTTTAGAAGCCGGTTATATTTTTTGCACCGGCCGACCCCTCGCTTAATGCCTGCCATGCCACCGCTGAGTCGATCCCAACCTTAAGCCGCTTCTATTGCCAATTACTCTCCGATAAACATCTTTTTCGATGCCCCACCTTAACGATAAGAACAATTAAGATATCATCCTCGATAGAATAAAGGATTCGATAACTCCCACAGCGAATTCGATACTTCTCTTGGCCGGATAATTTCTTGCAATCGTGTGGCCTAGGATTTTCGTAAAGAGACTCAATTCTACCAAGAACCGCTTTCATATCTTTACGAGGCAAATGTTCGATTTCCTTAACGGCTGATTTCTTAATCTCAACCTTATATTTTCCCATTGGCCTTTAATTTCTTTAGTAGCGCTTCGTAAGATACGGTCGGTTCTTTTGCTCTTTTCGCGAATACCGCAAGGTCTTCCTGGTCTTCAGCCAATTCATGCCGCAAGGCTTCGTTGACAATGTCAGAAATAGAGTGCTCAGTCTCAACGGCTCTCATCTTAATAACCTTGTGAATAGACGGGTCAAAATATATAGTCGCACGTTTTGTTAATGTAGACATGATTCACACCTCCTTCTGATAAGAATATAACATTATAACGCTATAACGTCAAGACGTTTTTTAAAGCTTTTTCTTTTCACTTAAAGTATACCCACACGTTGCAAAAATTATATCAGGGTATATGGTAAGTCAAATCAACCGTTTTTAATACCCCCTTTGCTGATATTATACTTCAGGATATCTTACCTTCAAGTGATTTCATAAAGATTTGTAAATAATTCAAGCAAAACTATTGGGAATTCACTCAAAAGAATGTGTTTAGTGACCTTTTTTCTTTTCTTGCTAGAATGACACACGAGAATCTAACTCACCAGATTGAATATCTAAAGGTTGAGAATGAAATATTGCGTAAGCGTGTTGGTAGAAGCATCCGGCAAACGCCTGTCGGAAGAAGAAGACTTGTCAAATTCGGCACTCCTCTTGGTAAGGATTTAAAGGATATAATTACCATTGCAACATATGAAACTTTTCTACTTTGGGTTAGAAGATATTGACGTAAAAAGGATTCTGAAACGACTCAAACACGCGGCAGGCCTAAAACCTTGGAAGAAATCAAGCAATTAGTAGTAAAACTTGCTAAAGAGAATGCTTGGGGATATGTCAGGATTTTAGGCGAGCTAAAGGAATTGAATATTAATCGTTTGTCGAAAAATAGCGTAAAGAACATCCTAAAAGAAAATAACCTTGATCCAATCCCTCAAAGGTCGAGAGATACTTGGGATAGTTTTATCAAAAGGCATTTCCAAACCCTGTGGGCGTGTGATTTCTTCACCAAACAGGTGCTTACTACGCTAGGACCGAGGATGTTCTTCATACTCTTCTTCATAAATATAAGGACGCGTAAGGTC
>JAHKBC010000360.1 GCA_018825725.1 Candidatus Omnitrophota bacterium | reverse complement strand
CACGATCCCTAACTTAGTCTGCTGTTATCTGCACGGTGAACTCTATTTGGTCCGCCGTCCCCTTAGTAATGATCCCAAACTTCAGTCGGTTGAACATTACAGAATCAAGAACCGTAGACTGATTAAACAGTCCTAACTCGGTTATTGCAACCTCAGCAGTTGGGTTATTGATTGGGAATGTGGCTAAAACCTGGTATACAGAACCAGAATGAGACTTGACGCCTGTTACACGAGTTCCAACCTCAGCTACGAGGGCTACTTGTGTATCAACTGGGTCAGTAATTCCTGTTCCGATAGCCATATACTTCATTGTAAATAGCTCGGCAGTTACATCTTCAGCCATATGATCAACTAAAAACGCCTCACCTGCATTTACAACAATATTACTTGCCTCAAAAGAGTCAAGTTCTCTCCCTTCCTTGTCCAGCAATCTTGCTAATACCTTTCCTTTCATTTTCTTTTCCTCCTATATATTATATATTCTGCGGGTTATCCCGCAATTCTTTTCTCTTCCTTTACTTTCCCATCTTGCCCTATTACTTTTACAAATGCACCTGCTCTTGGTCTTATTCTGCCACCGTCCATTACTTTTGTTTCAATACGAACTGGTAGCATTTCAGGGTTTGAGTCAAGTGCTTTGTTGTCTTTTTCTTTTGGCATAAATCACCTCCTTAAATAGCTTTTCCACAATGTGGACAACGACCTTTACTGCGAAGAAACTCAGTGATATTCCCTTTAATCATACTAAAAATCTTATCTTTGGTAGCCTCAATGGCAGGTCTAATGTACGGTCTTGGTCTAACGCCAATTCCAAATTCGTGTTTTCTGGCATAATTGACTGATTGCCCAACTACACTGCCTGTAAGTCCCATTCCTCGCATACCGCCACTACTTTCAACAACTCCGCCAATGGCTAATTCACCTTTTATGGTAGTTCCTGTTGTTTTGGGTGGTAATGCTATTACAGAAGCTCTTAAACGACCAGTAACAATACCAAGCACACTTGGGTCGCCACCGCCTAAATATCTTCCTCCCCTTGCCCATCGTTTCTTCCTTGATAGATTTTCAATGATTTCACCCTCAAGAATTGTTGTCCCCTGATACACAATTTTCTGTAGCGTTTTAGGGAACTCCGAAACCATTAAGTCTATGGCTTTATCAAATTCTTTTGTGTCAAGTCTAATACTAAGACCGCTTTCCATTGGGCTTTCTACCAGGTTTCTTCTTTGGTTCTTTTACAGGTTCTTTGACAATTTCTTCTTCAATTTTTACCCAGTCATTGGGAAAATCTTTTAGTAGTTGATTTGCCTTATCAAGGGATACCCAGACAGTTCCCCCTGATTGCACAAACACAACATTGTCATCGTCAAAACCCCTATATTGATTGCCGTTGTTCCTTATTTGTATCATCTCTTTATGAGGCTATATTATAACCTACACCTACGATAGTTTCTGTTGCAGGATTTGGCACAGCCTCAAAATCTATTCTCTGAGTAGCTACCAGAATAGTTTGGTCTGTCTGAATGTCCTCAGCAATTTTGATGGTTATCACTCTTCTATCACCATACTGGAAACTTGGACGGTTTGCCAATAGGATAATAGTCTTAGTATTAACTAACCCACCATACACGCCAGTTTCATTCAAATCTTCTCTGACATGTTCAGAGATTATGACAGGAATATTGTCTATCCTGCCAACCTCACCAGGTAGTCTATCCGCAATAGATGCACCATACTTATCGGGTGTAATCAAAACATCCTGAGAATTTGATGCTTGGTTCAGATTGAGTAGGTGTGTAAATCCAGCAATACCAACAATCCAGCAAAGTTTACTTGGCGTAACACCATACTTGCCTAAGACCTTTCTGACTGTCCGCAGTTTAGCCTGTGAAATTGTTCCAGCAAAATCTATCTTTGCACCAGCAAGAGCCAGCTTTCGGTAGCCATCCCAAGCCTTGCGTGAATCTTTGGTATTTGTTACATCTGAATCCTGATGAACGCCAGCAGTATCACCATTGATGGTAGCTGTTTCCTGTGATGTTGCTAACGCAGTAATTACATTCTGTCTCAACATTGGCAAAACAGGAATAATTGAATCTTCACTCATCTCTTCACTGAAAATTACCCTTCCAGCCAATTTCTTAGCAGTAAAAGTAACTTGTCTTGTGCCAGGTGCAGAAGATACAATTCTGGTAACACTTTCTGGATCTGCAGCAGATTCAGGGATGAGATATCCTGTTGCGTCACTACTTACAATCGGTGATTTGAAAGGATTTGTAGGCATTGATATTCTATCGTGGATTGATGCCACGACCAATTCAAGCCTTACCCTATCTATCAAATCAGCACTGAATCCTGTAGGTATCCACTCAGCACCAGAACCAGCAGTCCCCGCAGCCATAGCCTTTGAAAGCTCAGACTGAAAATGTCTAAACTCATTCCAAAGTTTGGTCTTGCCAGGATGTTGTTTGGTTATGGTGGATAATAGATATAACTCATCAGACTTCTTTTGCATCTCAATAACATTGGGGTCTGCTGACCTCTTATAAATCAATGTCCCCATTCTGCCATTATCATTGATACTGAATTGGTCTGATTCGTCTACAGGAGCAGTCTTACGAACAGCTGCAAGTCTCTTTTCCTCATCTTCCTTTATTCTCTTTGATAAGGCTTCTTCAACCATCGCTTTTACTATGCCCTTAACTTCAGGTGTCATTTCCTGTGTTTTGACTATATCAGAAGCGTCTTTAATTACCTTATCAGAATCTTGTTTTTTTACTTCTATGTCCATAGTTTTCACCTCCTATAAATTTTCTCAACAATAGCGTCTATATCTTCTTGTCTGGGAATACCAGATACAGACGATTGCTTGTCTATGGTTTCTTTTATTGTTTGGTCTATTATCTTTTTTAGGCTTATTAGCTCAGCTTGCTCTATCAGGGGTTGCATCTCTTTTCTCATTGCTGTTATTGCCTGTAGCAGAACATCTGGCTCTTCGCTCTTTTCTACATTTACAGGCTCTTCCCTTTTCTTTTCTTCTGTTTGGTTATCCGCACCATCTACAGATACAATCAGTGCCTGTAATGACTCTAATGCTGTTCGTATTGCCTGCCGTGTTTTCGCAGACAATGTTGCCCCTGCTTTTTCTACGCTATCATCTTGCTTTTCGGTTTTTTCTGCATATTCACCAATCTTGAACTTCTTGGCTGCCTCATCTATCCTGCCCAAAATTATCTTCCATTCTTTTTCAGTGTATCCACCATCTTCTCTCATCCCCTCTCTTGCAGAGTAGGCTCTTGCGGCACGGATAAACTGTTCAGTTATTGGATAGGCATAATTTGTTGGGTCGCTAAAGTCGTCATCCTTTAATCCTAAATCGGCATATCTTTTGGGCATTGTTATAGGCTTGCCTTCTTTGGGTTCAATACCATATTTTTTGGCTCTAATCTTTTGAGCTTCAATATCTTTATCTGTAGCCTTTTCTATTGCTTCTTTTTTCTCACTTATTTGTTTTGCAAGTCCCCACTGGTTAAAAACGAGACTCTTAAAATCTTCTATTGCCATATTAAGCAGAATAGATTTTTCGGCTTCATCATTCACAAGACTAATCGCCCTAAATGTATCCTGTAGTGCATTAGTCAGACTCCACCAATCATTGTCCAGTTCTTTTTGTTTCCAGTTTATAAGCAAACTAACAGAGGACTCTCCAAACTTCTCTATCTCCTCTATGGTTGTTTTGTTATCATCTCTTTTCATTAAAAGGAATTTCCGTCCATTAGCCCCTTTATCTACCAAAGAAACTTCTTGAACTGTCATATTAAATAACTCCTGTGGTTCTTGATTTTTGCTCACTGTATTACCTCCTTTGACTTATACCGCCCATAGAAAAAGCGTTTAATTCGCCTTTCTTGACCTGTTCCCATATATCATTATCTACAATATGCACTGCCATAACCCAAGCACCCTTCTTGACCTTACCTTCACCAAGAATAAAATCTATAGGAGCAAGATAGTTTTCAACTACATTAGCTTTCTTACTTAAAGACTCATTATGCATTAAACCAACTTGATTGTATCCTTCCAAAAACTGATGTGCTGCCTTCTCAATTTCTTCAGCAGAAGCAAAATCGCCTTGAGTGTCTACTTTATCAGGTTCATATACAACACCCCAAACAATCTGTCTTTCCTCATCAACTTTTCTAAACTCTGTTATCCTATTGGTTTCAATTGTCTGTTCTTGCCCTATTTTGTTTACCATATTTACCTCCAAAAAAATAAGAGCCCAACTTAGCATATAGCTAAATTAGGCTCTTATTTCTTGACTACCCAAGGATTATATTATTGAATTAGTTTTTCTTGTTTCTTATCCTTTCTTCAACATCCTTTTCCTTTAGAGTCTCTTCTACTTTTATGGTTTCAACATTCCCATTCTGTGCGGGAATTATAATCGTCCCAAAGAAACCCTTATCTAAAATTAAGTCCAGCCAAGCGTGCATCAATTTTCTTGTCATTTTAGTTTACCGTTAAAAATAATATTTGTCAAGCTCCTATTTTGTCAAGTCTTTTGTTTTTGCTTCTATAAAATTTCTGAATTCCCTTAAATCAATATGTCTTCCTTGCCAATTTCTGAGCAGGGATACAAAATTCACCAGCACCTCTGCTGGAATTTTTCCATTACAAGCGTGTTCATATATCTGTTGCATAGAGCTTTCCATAACTTCTATGTCGTTTAACATCTGCCTATGCACCCTTCTAACCTCTTCAAGCTCAATATCCATCGGATACTTGGCACAAATCCACTTTAGCTTTTCATAGTTCTTTTTCAAGATAGATGTCTTGCAAAAGAAGTAATCGCCTCCAGCTAAAGCTCTTTCAAAGTCAAAAGGTTCGTTGCTTATAGGTTTGCCATCAGAAAAAATCGAGTCTTTCATTCTTGTCCTCTCTGTCCTTTTAGGACAGCTTTCATCGTGCAACGGCAATGGCATCTCTCCTTTGCACTCAAAGAAGGGTCTCCAGGATACATTCCCAACTCGCCACCTACAGCAAACGGCTCATCTTGCTTTACTGTCTGTCTGTGTGCTGCATCGTGAGACGGTCTCGGTGGTGTCATTGCACCATAAGAAGCAATCCATTGTTTATATGGCACTTCCATCTTTTGATAAGCAAAACTCTTGCCATAATTAGAGGCTGTGATAATCTCTGTTCTTGCTATCAATAATGCTCTTGACGCCGTTGCTCTAACTGTCCCCTCAAAGACTTTTGACACCCTCATAGATATTTGTTGCATTGTTTCACCCTCATTAAATCCTTCTGTCAAGGCAAATCTTAAGTCTGTAAGGGTAGTCTCAATTACCTCATCAGCAAATTTATACTGTTGTTTTCCTAACCATCCTGTAATGGTAGGGTCAACAGGGTCAAAGACATAATCCACATTCAATTTTTCTATTTTACCATCATTTACTCTCTTCTGTATCTCTGCTTCTTTCTTAACCTCTGCAATAGCTGTTTTTGCCCCTCTTGCTATGGCTTTTAAGAAGGATATTTTAGTGATGTTAACTAAGTCCTTTATTGTTTCTTGTCTGTCT
>JAHKBC010000339.1 GCA_018825725.1 Candidatus Omnitrophota bacterium | reverse complement strand
TTAACAATATTGGCATATTTTATATTCTTTGGGCAATGTTATATTTTGATCCGGCTCATACAAATTAATTTATCGTACTTAGAGGTTACATACCTGGTATCTATAACAAATATAATTTCTATATTGCCGATTACTTTTTTTGGTTTAGGTGTGCGGGAAGCGGGACTGGTATATCTTTTGTCATTCCGAAATGTTGCAGCAGAACCGGCGCTCTTGTATTCGTTTTTATTGTTTATATCATTCTATGTGATTAATGGTTTCTTTTGTTTTTTAGGCTGGCATATGAGGGGGGCAAAGTGCAGAAATTAATAGGTATTTGGAAAAATTCCGCCATAGAAGAGAAACTGTTGTATATCTATACAGCCTCTATCCCGTTTTTAGATAATTATATATTTAGCTTCTACGGAAAGAAAATAGTTTATGCGGATTTTATTTTTGTGTGTATGTTTTTAGTTTGGCTTATCAACAAAATTTATACCAAAAGCGGGCTTGATTTTGCCGGCTTAAAATTACCTATGTTTATGCTAGTGGGGGCATTCGCGGTGTCTTTTTTTAATTCCGTCAATATTTTAAACAGTTTAGTTGAGCTAGCCGGGCTAGTCTATCTTTTAGTCCTATTTCTTTTAATTATCGGTATAATCAAAAGTCCGGAAAAAGTTAAATTTGTTTTGTGTGTGTATTTTTTTACCGCTTTTGTTATTTCATTTGTGGGGTTATTTTTAATTTTTTTGGCCTTTATAGGGAGAAACTTAAGTACAACGCAATTTTATGGCTATAGCACTGTGGAGGCTATGGCGCATCATTTTCCGAGGCTGGATATGGGCTTTGAGAGTGCGAATATGCTGTTAGCATATCTGCATGTCGGATTTATAGCGGGGGCAGTTATTTTTCTGTCTATGCAAAGTAAAAGGCTCAGGCTTATAATATTGTTGGCAATATTTGTGATATTATCTGCCGCTTTTTTTACCGGATCGCGTAGATTTACAGGATTGCTTTTAAGCGTATTTGTAATTATATGTTGGTATGGCAGGGGGAGGTTGGCGGCAATATCTAAGTATGCAGTATTTTCTTTATTCATAGTTTTTCTTATACTAGCTTTTCTTACTACAGTATGGGTTGTGTTTCCGTTAATGATTTCTATCGATCAGCCTGCAAAGAATATTAGCGTAGGGGCTAATTATGCTTACAGTATTCATTACCTGTTGCCAGTTGTGTCAGTTGAGATATTTAAAAAACACCCGTTAATCGGAGTAGGCTTTGGTACATGGAACAAGAACTTCAGGGATTATGTTGATTGGAAATGGCTAAAGTCTTCTTTTGGTTTTAAACCTTATCCTAATTATGTTAAGTTAGTGGATGAAAAAACCCTTAATTTTGACCCGCATAGTTTATTTTTTGGTGTTTTGGCTGAGACAGGAATACTTGGGCTAGCAGTTTTAATCTATTTTTTAACGGCCTACGCCCGAAAATTAATCAGGAGTTTCCGTGCAAGTAGTTACTTGTCTTTTGAAAATATTCTCTTGGGTTGTATATTAGCTGGTTTTATAGGCTTTATGTTTAATGCACTTACTCTGGATATTTTATCAATGCGTCATTTTTGGTTTATGCTTGCCGTAGGCATGGTTGGAATAAGGTTATGCAATCCGGAAAATATAAGTGAAAATAAATAATTTAAGTAGTACTAAAAAGGTATACGGTTATTTATGGAACAATAGCGCCGACTGTATTCCTGGTAAATGGCATTTTAACGCTATGCAAGAATTAATAAAGGAGCCCATAGTAAGGGGGGCAAGGGGTATTGATATCGGCTCCGGATCAGGGTATGATACCTGTATTATGGCCAGGGATAATCCCGATACGCAGATTTTCAGCGTGGATATCAGTGACGGTATATATATAACTAATAGACTGACTAAAGATTTAAGCAATGTGTATCCGGTTAAGGCTTCAGCTTTAAATGTGCCTTTCAAGGATGCGATATTTGATTTTGTTTATTCATTCGGCGTATTGCACCATACAGATGATCCCCGGAGGGGCCTAATGGAGATGAATAGGGTATTGAAACATGATTGCCCTGCTTTCCTATATTTGTACGATGACCACTCAGAGAATATGATTAAGTTCATTCTTTTGAAGGTG
>JAHKBC010000338.1 GCA_018825725.1 Candidatus Omnitrophota bacterium | reverse complement strand
GAAGCCCTGGTTGATTCTCTGACTGCCAGTTTCCGAGAATTTGAGTTGGATAAGATTGAAGATCTGGCTAATCCTTCTTCCAAAGCCGAAGAGAGAAAGATTGCCCGGTGGCAGGCTAAGAGAGAAGCCACGCTTGACCTTGTATCGGAAAAAATAAGCAGGGACAATGTTGTAAATTGGGTGTTGGGCAAGAAGAGCTTATTGGTTGAAGAGTGGGAGCAGGAATTAAAAGAAGTTGATGGTAAGTTTAGAGAAGCCGCATCAGTAGAACAAGTCAATAGTGACGAGCTTAAAAAACTAAATAGTAGAAAAGTTGAACTGACGGCTAAGTTATTGGGTTACGAATCAGCTATGGATAGCGCTGTGCTCTCTAGTTTTGAACATCAGAAATATACCTCGGCTGACCTGGAAAAATTTAAAAAAGAAATAATACAAAGGATAGATAAAGTACAGAATGATGCTATAGACAAAACCCAAGGGCCTACCAGGATTCGGGAATTAAGCAGGGAAAAAGCCCTGGTTCGTTTGGATATGGTAAATTCCGCAATTTCCTACCACTCCGGCATAGACACTACAGCTGTTTACAAGATGCAGGATTTAGAGAGAGAATTAAAAGATTTAGACAAGAAGGTAGACAGAGAACGTAAGGCCTTGGTTGTGGATAAGATGTTGGAAAAATCAGGCCTGCCTGCCACGCTTTCAATAAAAAATCTTATTGAACAAAAAACAATTTTCCAGGTTTCTGCTAAAGCAGCAATGCATGACAGGGTAATGAAGAGGCTGGGAGAAGACAGGCTTGCCGATACTATCGTTACGAAAACCATGGAATTTGTTGACGTGCTTATTGCCAATGATCCTGTGCTAAAGAAAGCAGCAAATAAAGAAAAAGAAGAGGTAAGAAACGGCCTGATGACAGCCATAGGTGAGGCGATTAAGGCCGAGGATATGACCAGTTATAAACGGCTGTATGCCGGCGTTGATACAACTAGCGGGCTTATACCTAAATTTCAGGAAATATGGAATGTAATATCAGAAGGAATAGGCAAGGAGCTTTCTAAAGATAAAACTAAAGATTCTAAACTCATGGAGACATTAAAGGCCAAGGCAGAAGAGTACATTGAGAGGATGTCTAAAGAGGCTCAGTCTTGGGAAAAGGGAGTAAATAAGATAGATATCCGGTTGCTCGAAGGTTTGACTGAGAAAGCAGGTGTTGATCTTAAGGACAAAACAGGATTTGAGTTGGCTAAAGAAATAGATTTGTTATCTTATCAATTACAGGAGAAGGAGTTAGAGGTTAGGGCTAATGGCATGCTAGGTATTAAAGGTGGGAAGAAAACAGACCTGCTTGTCAACGATATACTAAAGAATACAGTTGAAGGAGAAACTAGGGATTTAAAACGGGAAGCTATAGGTAAACTGGAAGTAACTCCCTGGACAAGATTTATGGATGTGAGAAAAGGCAATAAATACGGCGTTTCTGCTCACAATGAAGTTGTTGGTGCCGGGAAAGACAGAAAATATAACTTATGGGTATCTTCGCAAAAAGACACCTGGGATAATTTCAGGTTGAATCTAAATAGCGGCTGGTCTCTGACTACGAGTAAAGACAATAATTTAGGCGGTTATAATTTATTCCATGAATTGTTGCATTTAGCCGCTGACGACAATATGCTTGCTCTGGATTTAAAAGGGGATATTAGAAGAGATAACGATAGCATGGCAGCTACAGAAGGATTGGTAAGATGGTTTACTTTGGAGGGTATGGCAAAACGCAAGATGAATCAGGTTGCTCAAAATCCGGATGTAATAGGATTGGTTACAGGTAAGAAGAGGATTAATGGAGTTGATGCCTTAGTAAAGGAGTCAGCGGTAAGAAAATTAGGTCCTATATATTTAGGCGGCGGTAGTTCTGAAGTTAGGAGTGAATTTGCCAAACTTATGAGGATGCCCGGAGGAAAACAGATGGTCGATACCGGGCTTTTAGGCCAAGCTGCGTATCTGGGACGTTTCCAGGGTTTTGGCGGAACAAACGGTGCTAGTTTCAGGGGTAATATAGAATTCATAGAAAGACTGGATAAGGCTAAAATGGATATTGGTGGCAAGGATGAAGAATTTATCGAGCCAAAAGACATTGCCGGAGACGACGACCAAGCAACTTCCGGAGACGAATTATCATCTTCATCTTCGCTGGTACAAGAATTGCCACACATGATAAGATCGATAAATGACGGTTATGTTGAGAAGGTCAAGGCCGCCCGTGATGACGAACATCTTTATCATGTAACCAATGTCGGGGCATTAAAAGAGATACAGAGGCATGGATTAGAGCCTATGCAGCCAGAAGGAGAGTCGGCCGAGCAATTCGGCGTATGGTTTACCCGTAAAGAGGAGAATTTTGGCAGAAGATATTATGATAGCGCGCTGCAAGTTATCCTTAGGGTGAATGAAGATAAGTTAAAAGCCTTAGATGCAGCTTCGCTTAGCAGGACAGAATCAGGGACAGTATTTACTAATACCATACCTGCCAAGGATGGCTATATTGAGTTCTTTAACACCATAACTAATAAATGGGTTAATTTAAAAGATTATAAAGGCGAGCTAAGTGTTATTGCCGACAATTTACTTGACCTTAGAGATGAGGATAAGGTTGTGCTTAAAGGATTGGAAGAGGATGCTTCTTTAGAGAATGCAAAAGCATTATATCAACGATTAGCAGGTGTTATAGAAGCAATGAAGACCGACGCCAATACTTATTTATTGAAGATAGATGTTGTTCCTCAACGTTTCTTATACTCGGCGCTTCGGCAAATGGGGGTACCTTCAGAATCAGCTGAAACACTGGCATATCTTATCTTTTTCAAGACAGTTAAGACATTCGCACAGAATAGAATCTTTGCTACGCGTTTCAGCGGCCCGGTATCCAGCCAGGGGGCAGAGTTTGTAATCTCAGAGATTGTTGATCCGCTTATTAACCAGCTGCCTTTGGAATATGGCAATTTCTTTAGAAGTCTGCCGGAATATAACGCATTAAGTAGTACGGAAGATATTGCAGCGTTATTTGGCGACAATGCATTGTTATTTGGGGAAGAAGATGCATCTTCTTCTGCTATTGAAAGTGAATCGGTTCGTTCGGCAGCAGAGCTTGCTCAGGAATTAGTCGGGGCTAAATATGGCAAGATTACCGCAGCCGGTTCCAGCGCACTTAGTTTTGACAAGGCGACCTGGAATGGTATTGGGAAGAATGAGATCCCTCAGTTGGTTTCTAAAATAAGCCAGAGATTAGGCGATGAACAAGATTTAGTGCTCAAAACGGCAAAGTTAATAAGTTTTAACAATATAGACACATCCAGCGTAACTGGCAGGATGAAAACAATAGAGCTGCCGGGTTTAGATTCTTACCAGGCTGCATTCAATGATTTGATTCTTACCACAGGAGATAAGGAAATTAGCACAAGTGGCTTGGCTGGGTGCAGGGCTGTGGTTATCCAGGGCCGCCAGTTCGATAAGCCTGTTAATGGGCTTCTGCATCTTCATTTTGCTACTGATTTTGGTAAAGCAATGCAGGATCTAAGAAAGCTATTGAAGGAGCAAAGAATATATATAGACAATATGTTCATTGCCTTTACTCAAGGCAATGAAGAATCCTTACCTGAAGGGGTATCCAGCTTGACCGTTCCTTCCACTATAGATAAGTTAGTTGTTGGCCCGAAAGGTATCTCCTTTACATTACCCGATAATATACAGGTTAATAATGTAGTGAATATAGATTTGGCGGGTTCAAAGCGCGGTAATGGACAGTTTAACCTAGCCTGGAGTGGTTTGCAGAATGACGAAACCAGAGGTTTGGCTGATGATATGCTCATGCAAGATATTAAAAAGCATGGTAGTAGCCCGTTAATACCTTCGACTCCTTTGCCGGTTTCCGGCACATCTGTTCCTTTAAATAGTATGCCTAAGGCATTACCTATATCTAGCACCGGTGCTAATAGCGTAGGCGCTGTGGTTAGCGGAATGAGTCAAACCGTATCAAGTAGTTCACTTAGTTTAGCCATGGATCGAGCAAAGAATAAAATGGCTATCATGCCGAATAATTCCATATACGGAAAGGTTGATCCTAAAGATATTTCTCAAGCCCATAGATTTGATGTTTTGACTCGTATATCTGCGCGTGGGCCTCCTATAAAGATCGCGACTAACCTTTTGCTCGAGGTTTCGTCGTGGCTGCAAACAAACGAGCAAAATCTTAACAACATTTTGGGTGCGTTAATACGCACAGAATCAAACACTGTAGCGTATGCCAGAAAGCAGGCAAAAGCTATAGTCCGTGTGCTCGAACAATACTTGAGTAGACGGGGTTCAGGAGGTGCATACTCCGAGAGAGTATCCGGCCTAACCTATAATATAGGTAGAGCCCGAGAAATCTGGAGCGCAGCCAGCTCCTTGTCCGAATTAGGGCAAAAGGGCTACCTGCGTGAGGAGCTTAGCGTCTCTGGGAACAAAATATCAGGCTCTGCTGACTCAACAGAATTGAGCGGAACCGGTGGTGCGGAAGGTGCATACTCCCCATTGTATGCAACCGAAGGATTACCGGAAGCTTGGGAAGCTGCTCCTGGCTATGATCTATCAGCCGGAGAAACCCTAAGCTTAAATCCTGACAGCATGAAGACAACCTCTTCAACTGCAGGAGAAAAAGATCTGCAAATTCTAAGCAAAACCCACATCGAGGAAGGTGCATCTTCAGAAACTACTTCATCCTCTACAATAGAAGATCCTACAGATGTTATTCATGCCCTAACAGTCTTAAACGCAGAATTATTGTCCCGCAAAGAAGCCAAATTAGATACCAAGACTCACGCTCAGGATGCTATTGAAGAATATCAGGAAAACCAGTGGCTTAGGGCTGAGGAAGAGGTATATTTTACCCTGGGTAAATATGCAGGTGGTAGGGGATTGAAAAATGGTGTAAGAGCAGATAATCCCGAGGTAAGATTAAAAGAAATACAAGCAATTGCTATAGCTTTAGAGAGAAACCCTAAAGAAATGAAGCTCAAGTTGTCTGATGAAGCTAATCTTAGAAAGCTGGTTGAAGAAGGAGAACTGCTATTGGCCCAGATTCTAAGAGAGAATAAGGATCTCAGGAAATTATTTTATAGATATAAAAACCCGATAGATACCAGGATACAGTTTAAATTAATGGAATTAACTCAAGGGGATATAAAAACACTGCAAGGAACAGTAGGAGTAGTAAAAGAAGAAGTAGGAGCAGTAAAAGAAGAAGTAGGAGCAGTAAAAGAAGAAGTAGGAGCAGTAAAAGAAGAAGTAGGAGCAGTAAAAGAAGAAGTAGGAGCAGTAAAAGAAGAAG
>JAHKBC010000337.1 GCA_018825725.1 Candidatus Omnitrophota bacterium | reverse complement strand
TAGGGTCTGTAGTTAGCCTGGGGATGGAATTTTCAGGTTTAAGCCACTATGCTGTAATTAGGCCTGCGGTTGACCTTTTGAACCTAGAAGAGTTACTAGTTATAATCCCTTAATTACTAATCAAAAAATATAATGGGAATCTGGATTTTATTTTCCGCGGTTATATTTTTGTCTGTATTGCAGGCTGTATTCTTTAATGATCTGCGAATATTCGGTGCTGCGCCTGACCTTCTTTTTATCGGGGTTATGTTTCTAGGTATCTACACAGCCCCAAGGCAAGGTATTTCTTTAAGCGTTGCATGCGGTGTCCTTAAAGATTTGTACGGCTTGCATCAATTTGGTAATGCTACCTTTCTTTTTCCTCTCTGGTATCTACTAATCCGTAAGGTTTCCCAGAAGATATCACTTGAAAGCAGCCCGGTCCTGGGCGCGGTAATTTTTAGCTCAACATTTATTAATCATATTTTACTAAGGCTGTTTTTCATATATAAAGGTATACCTGTCCCTTTCTTTTATTTCGTGCGTGTTGCTGCGACAGTAGCTGTTTATAACTTGTGTCTGTCGTTGGTATTATACAGGCTTTTTAAGAAAATCATTAGAAAATGAGAATAAAATTATTATATCTGGCTATACTATCTATTTTTGTAACATTATTGCTAGGTCTGGTTAACCTTCAAATGTTCAGAAATAAGGAGTTTGCTTTACTTAGCGAAAAGAATTCCATAAGGCTTCTGCCTCAAGCAGGTGTTCGCGGAAAGATTCTTGACCGTCAGGGGAATATGATAGTAGATAATACGCTTATTTATGATGTTATGGTTATGCCCGAAGAGGTTAAGTTTAATAGCAAATCTTTTAAGAGAGTGGCGCAAATATTGAATGTGAATACGGAAGTATTGGGTTTAACAATACGCAATCAATATTCCAATACCAAAATTCCCATGGTTATTGCTAAAAATATTAATATCAAAAAGGCTATTGCCTTAGAGGAAGAGCGTAGTGATTTACCGAGCCTGCTTATTCAACCCCATCCGGTTAGGATTTATCCTTTAGGCAGATTAGCGGCTCATCTATTAGGGTATCTTAGCGAGATTGACCATTGGCGTTTGACCAAACTTGAAGGATATGGGTATAAGACTAAAGATATAGTGGGGTTTGGCGGGATAGAAGAGAAATATGATTATTATTTGCGCCAGGAGGATGGCGGGCTCTCGGTGGAGGTGGATCGTAAGGGGAGGTTTGTAAGGGTGTTGGGATTCCGCCAGCCCAAAAGCGGAAAAAATATTGGCCTGACTTTAGATTTAAGGATTCAAAAAATAGCCGAAGAAGCCCTGGAGGGCGCCAAGGGGAGTATTGTAATCATGGATCCTTTTAGCGGAGAGATCCTAGCTATGGTCAGTAGGCCAAATTTTAATCCTGCTATTTTTGTCGAAAAATCCCCCTCTCCTTTATATAAACTTTTTAATAATCCTCAGGCTCCACTTTTTAACCGAGCGATAAGCGGGCTTTATCCAGCTGGTTCTACGTTTAAGTTAATTGTAGCTGTGGCTGGTTTGCAGAGCGGTAAAATTAAACCGAATACGAGTTTTTTTTGTAACGGAAGTCTTAATGTGGGAGGGGTCGATTTTGCCTGCTGGGGTGTGCATGGACAGCAGGATATATACCAGGCGATAGCGCATTCCTGTAATGTATTTATTTACCGGACTGGTTTAATACTTGGGCCGCAGCTTATTTACGATTTTGCTTCCAAATTTGGCCTGGGTAAGGCAAGCGGCATAGATTTACCTTATGAGGCTGCTGGTTTGGTTCCCAATCCGTTATGGAGAAGGCTGGTTAAATTCAAGAGTTGGTTTAGCGGCGATACTGCTAACTTATCTATAGGCCAGGGCGAATTGCTGGTGACGCCTTTACAGATGACTAGGGCTATTGCTGTTTTTGCCAATAAAGGCAAACTGGTTACTCCTTATGTGCTAAAGTCTGTTTCAGATAAAGATGTGTCCTCGTTACAGAATAAGAGCGTGGATTTAAATCTGAAGCCGGAAGTAATTGATGTTATCCGGCAGGGTTTACGTAAGGTGGCCAATGACGCCGATGGTACGGCAAATGTTTTAAGGGATTTAAAAATAACTGTTGCCGGTAAAACCGGCACTGCTCAAACAGGCAAAGGCAATTCTCATGCTTGGTTTATAGGTTTTTTTCCATATGAATCTCCTAAATATGCTATTTGTGTATTTCTGGAACGGGGCGGGCATGGCTATTATTCTGCTATTATAGCCAAGGAAATTATAAAGAAAATGGAGCAAGAGGGAATACTTTGAATAGGTTAGGGCTAAAAATTCTGATTATTGCAATTACTATATCTATAATAGGGATATTCTCAATTTATAGCAGTACTTATCAGAAAGACGGAGAATTTTGGCAAGTTATCTACCAGCGGCAGCTTTTATGGGTAATGTTTGGTTTGCTTCTATTTCTATTGATGGCTAATTTTAATTATCGCCGGCTCTGGGATTGGAATCCGGTGCTTTACATAGCGGCAGTTTTATTGCTATTGTTGGTTTTTATCTTGGGGATTACGAGGTTAGGCGCGCAGCGATGGTTACATCTTGGCGGTTTTAATTTTCAGCCTTCGGAAATAGTAAAGTTGGTTATGGCAATATTCTTGGCCCGCTATTTCAGTAAAAAAGGCGTGGATGATATTTCATTAAAGGCTTCTAAATTTGGAGTTACCCGTGCTGTTCTAGTGCCTTTTATTTTTATTGCAGTTCCGGTAGGCTTGATTATTGAACAGCCGGATTTAGGAAGCGGAACAATAATTTTCCTTCTTTTTCTAGTCATGCTTTATTTTAGCAATGTACGCTTAAAATATTTTATTATGATTATAGTTTTATTTGCGGCATCTTTCCCATTTGTCTGGC
>JAHKBC010000336.1 GCA_018825725.1 Candidatus Omnitrophota bacterium | reverse complement strand
TAAAAGAAGAAGTAGGAGCAGTAAAAGAAGAAGTAGGAGCAGTAAAAGAAGAAGTAGGAGCAGTAAAAGAAGAAGTAGGAGCAGTAAGAGGGAGATTAGAAACTTTAGAACAAAGATTAGGAAGGGTAGAAAATGAAACTAAAAAATCCACTACTCGTTCAGAAATAGCAATTCGTGCCGTAGAAGATATTGCTAACGATCCTAAAATCAGGGGAATTGGTGTCATGGCAAAGAAGCCCGATTGTTTAGTTTCGGCAATTAAAAATTTAGATAGTAAAGTAGGTGACGAGGTAGAGAAAACAATATCAGTCTTAAGGCATCAGGGTAAGGATGTATCGTTGGCAAAAATAATTGAAGTGTCCCGTAATAGGCTTGCAGTTTATCGTTTCTCGGTGAATGAGCTTATTAATCTTGATGAAAACCTCAAGAAAGAGATTATCGTTCTCGAGAAGATATCTAACGGAGAATACCATGCCTTCCGGGCGCAATCAATTGCCGAGGAAGGTATTACGGTTTATATGGAGGATAATCTTAATCAGCGAGCTAAATATGGCAGGGTGATCAACTGGCAGGATTTAGCTGTGCAGAGCTTAGAAGTATTAGCGTTATCTCATGAGGATAACAAAGACAAATTTGCCAAATTCGGTGGGATAAAGTTAGAAAAAATGGAAATCGAAGAGCTTTCTAAGGTAATCAGGAATATATCCGGTGCTGGCAATGCCGGCGCAGGCTCAAGTGAAGGCGGCGCGCCTCAAGGCCCAACCGGTCCTCAAGGCCCAACCGGACCAGGCGGCGCAGGAGATGGTTCGCTTGGCGCAGGCCAGGATGGCTTTGAGTTCGACAGATCCAGTAGTCCGTTAGCTCAACCAAATATGGTTGATATATTAGATTCAGCTTCTAATTTCAATACTAACAGCCTTGCTCCTCCGTCAAGTAATTCTATTAATACATCTTCCTCAACAGCCTCACATTTAAAATACGCGATTATTCTAGTAACGACACTCATAGCCTTAGCAGCTACTCCTTCCTTTGCTGGAACTAAAATACAACATAAGTATACTCCGGTTGTAGAGTTGGCTACTGCCGTGGAAACTACAGCTGGCAAATGGAATGCAAATAACCCTGTTGAATTTACTCTGGGTGGATATGCTCAGGATTTGAGAAGAGCAGACCACTCTTTAAGAGATAAGCCTATTTACGGTAGAAATGGGTTGGTAGAGAAAATTGCAAGGGATAATGGAATCAAAAATTTCAATCGTATATATAAGGGGCATAAGTATCAACTAAAAGATTTAAAACCAGAAACAATAAAAGAATTGCTCGGCCAGGAGGATAGTGTAACCCAGAAAAGAGCCGAGAGATTAGAGAAGGCCAAAGAAGAGGTAACTCCCAACTTGCCCCTTAACTATAAAGAGGCTCGTCCTTATAAGAAGATAGTAGAAAAGAAGTTAGATAGAGACGAAAAAGAAATAGGCCCGGCCTTAGAAAAACCAGCTGATACTCGTAAAGAGGTCAAAACAGAAAAGTCCAGCCCTAAGAAAATACCTGCGCAGGAAAATGTTAAAAGCCAGGATGCCAACAAGATTAGCGCAACTTTAATACTCTTATTGGTTATTGCAGGCGGGTTGCTTATAGCTCTGCTTTATGCGAAAAGAATGTTTGGCAAGAGCAGTGAAGCTTATAGAGAGAGAAGGGATATTTCTAGCATTGAGCCAGATTTTGAAGAGCTTGGAGTTGAAGCAAAAGGCACTGAAGATACAGATACTGTTATAGGTAAGGAAGATGGAGTAACCGGCCCGGGAATTATCCAGTCGGAGGCTGAACCGGTTAACCTGCAAGGTCAAAGCATAACTACTCCGGATGCGCCAAAAGAAATCAGGCATGTTAACTGGCTTGAATTAGCAGAACGATTGGAGCAACAAGGTAAGATTCAAGAGGCTTTAGATACTATTGAACAAGCCAAACAAGCAATCGATACATCTTTTTTAGAAGTCGAAGAAGTAGAAATCAGGCTTACTGAAAAATTAAATCAAGGGGCAACCAATAGAGACGGCGTTTCGCCGGTTAGCGAGCCCGCAACAAGCAGCAGCTCTATTCGCAATGATAATCTTTTAGCACTAATATCTGATAGAGTTTATCTTAATAATATCCCAGGTTATTTTAAAACGATTTCTACCGAGCAGATAGTTAAACCAACTAAAATTAGCTCGATTCAATCCCGCGCTCCTCCTTTTGTCTCTTCCAGCGTAACAAAAGTACTAGCAGGTGCTTTAGCTCCGCTAGCGCGGAGTTTCGCTAAACAAAAGCAGCAGGTGCTCAAGGAGGGAAGAGATGAAAAGGGAATTGAGGGTGGAAAAGATAATAGACAAGAATATGTTGAAGGAAGAAGTCCTCAAAAGAAGGGCGGAATTTCTTCTGCGCTGGCTGTGCAAGGAAGCAGAGAACAAGACAGAAAAACATTAATAAACAAATTATTAGAGGAGGTAAAAAATGTTATTACCATTATCGCGAGAAGAATTCGAGAGGGAAATAAAGAGTTTAGAAACACAGTACGTAATCAGCCGGATAAGAGAGACGCAGAGAGAAACAACTTACCAGGAAGAGCTTCGCAGAAAAATAGGGACAACAGAACAGGCGCAGGCGCATTAAACAGCGCAGTAATAATTATTAATCCGGATGTAAGTTTTGTCGGTAATATTCCTCATGCCTTAAATAATTATCAGGCTGTCAATTCTGCGGTTATGACTACCGGCCCGCCTGAGCGGTTCGTTAAATCTATCTTTACTTTTGCCTCTAGATATAGCGTTAAAATCCCTTCATTAATATCGAAATCAATCCTAATAATTAAAAATATATTAACCCAGCCGTATAGCCTAATATCTACCGTGGCAGGTTTGTTAGGCGTGGCGGCATATATTGTCTCTGAGGGCGCGATGGCCCCTAACTACCTCCAATGGGGACTGACCCCCATCGTGACCCTTGAGACAATAATAACAGGAGGTGCGTCATGGGTAATTTTAACTTCGAGTTTGACCATCTTGTCGAAACAAACGAATCCAGCATCGTCGCTGCCGCTCGGGAGCATGGTACGAACCGCATCAGGCTCTTCCTTATTAATGGCTCAGACGGAACAGTCTATTGGCGTCGGTTTAACGCCTGGCAGGAGCTTACTGACGACCACCAGAAATACGGGATCATCGCCCGCCTCGTGGCTGCGCAAAACAGTAACATCATCACTTTCAAAAACAGCTCTCTCCAATAGGGAGGTAGCGGAGAGGGCTGTTGGTTCTTCTAGCTCCTTAGCCGATATTTTTGTTTTAGGTTTCACCGCTAAGGGCATATTTGCTTCCGGAATTATTTTCAGTATGGCAGGATATAGCGCTTATAAGATGATACAGAAAGGGATGCGCTTTACTGCTATAGCAACAGTGTTATATCTGATAAATATACCTTTAAATTTTGCTTATTTGGGCTGGGTATTTCATAACTGGTTCTACAATT
>JAHKBC010000359.1 GCA_018825725.1 Candidatus Omnitrophota bacterium | reverse complement strand
TTTTTCCCATCATTCCATCATTTTCAATAAACCAGCCAGGTTCACTATGTGGTCTGGCGTGTAAAGCGTGCCAAATATTTATCTTGTCTACCATCTCAAAATCATATTGAGAGCCAACATCTGCCAATGGTGTGCAAGGTTGAGGAATAAAAGGCGTCCATTTGATACGCAGAGAAACATTCTTGGTCAAATGAAGGAATTTTAATCGTTTCATAAGTTGTTCAAATTCCTTAAAATCCGATACCTTCTCCCAAGGATAACCAAAGATAAAAAACATCTTAAACTGCACCTGCCCTGCTTCAAGCATCAGCTTGAAATATTCAATAATCTGGTCATTTGTAATAGGCTTCCCAACTCTCCTTCGTGTTTCTTCGGTTAGTCCATCAATTCCTACCCTGACCAGATGATTTTTCTTAATCTTTGGCAGTCCTCTTTTTAGCACGGACTCAATCCGCATACTTGAAAAACTTGCTGAATAACCCTTAGAAAACAGATAATCAAATAGTTCGTGATAATGAGGATGAGAAGCCTCATCGGGAGCATAGAAATTTATCTTCCGTGTAATTTTTGTATCTGCAAAATCTAAGCATTTTTTCACCTGTTCCATAGAATATGTTCTGAATGGCATACTGTTCCCCAATTCACAGAATTTACACCTATAAGGACATCCTCTTGCTATCTCCACATACCAAGCAACAGACCTTGTGCCGGGACGATTAAGATATGGCATATTGTCTGGCAGAGGGTTTTCCGCATTAGCTTCTGGTATTTCCATCCCCGCCTGCCAATTTTTACTTACAATAGTTCCTGGTAACTCTTGCAATGAAGCAATATCGTCTGTCTCATCTAATAACTTTAATGCCTTCTTAATCCAGGTCTCTCCTTCTCCAACACAAATTGCATCTGCAAAAGGTATGGCAGGTCTCGGATTGTTTTGCATTACGTGTCCTCCAACAAGTCGCCATTTAGCATATTTTGGCATAACTGCCAGCCTCTCAAAATCATCGCAATGATGCACGGATACCAGCTCAATATCATATCCGCTTTTGTTTCTGCGAATAATGTCAACAGGATACCCTGCTTTCTTTGCGTGTTCTGTAACATACCACGCACCTATTGACCCTGCATCAGCTTCACGACAAGCCTCAATCAGAGCTATTTTCATTTTGGGTTTTACTTGGCTTGAGGGTTTTAGGCTGTTCTAACCGATGAACATAGTCTGTCAACTTCTTCTTATTCTCTTCCATATATTTTCCATAGGCAGAAATATCAGCTTTTTCAATTTCAATCTTCTGGTCTATTAGATACCCTCCTCTAAATCTGCCGTGTCCGATAGCTGATAAGCCACCAATACTATCTTTCTCAATCCATAACCTCAAAGCATTATAAAAACAAGCCTCCTCCACTTCATTTACATAATTCAGTGTGAATCCGTGCAAAAGTCTTGTTCCAGCAGAAAGGCACTCAGTAGTATATTTCATTTGTTGTGTTTTTACCTCTCCACTTTTCTCTTCAAGATCATCCCTGCGAGTATAGTATATCTCTTCCAGCATATCCCAGAAGCTCTTCTTTTCTTCTATGTTTGTATATTCTATTAGCTCTGAACATATTGGTATAGCGTGGTCAACCTCCAGTTTACCTGCCATTATTTGGTTCTCAATAGCCCCACCAAACAAAGACATAAAAGGCATCATTTCTCTTAATTGCCTTTTACTGCCAATATCAATATACGGTTTCCCTGCACCTTTCTCCAATGCACCACCAGAAAACATCATATAATAGAGGCTATCTGTTAAGAGCTTTTCCTTTGCCAATCCAAGCCTTTCCAGGAAATCCATTGCCGCAACCCGCCTCATCTGTCCACGAATAGAATTGCCACTGATTATCGGCACATCCATAGGTTCACCACTCACCATATAGGTCATCCGCCTGAATTTAGTATCCGTCCCCATCTTCTCATCTGCTCCGTGAGATAGAGGGCTTCTTAATGTAATAACCCCTACAATCTTAACTCTGTTCTTCATTTTTCTTTGCCTCCTTTTCCTTATGTTTTTCTTTCTTTATCCCTATCCATTCCCTTAATAACAACATCAATATTGTTGTCTCCTCCCGCAAAACTTTTAGCATTTTTCTATCCTGTCCTTTCTGTAGAATAACCAATACTTCTGCATTTCCTATCTCTCTAATCTCAAATTTCTGCATCATTTTTTCTACAAATCGCACAAGACTTGAGGTCATTGCACTACTCTTTATTTTGCTTGCAAACTCCTCGTATATCTTCATTCGCCTCATAGCCCCTACATTATCCCAGTTAATATTGCTCCAGATTGCTTTCAGGATAATCAAACAATCTTCTCTAATTCCCTTCTGTTCTTCCATCTTTTTTCACCTCCTTTTTGGGTAGATTTATGGCAAATACCAACAACTTAAATACTGGTTGCCTTCTTACTGGTTTTAACAACTCCTCTTGTTTTTCCCATTTTTCTATGCCATAATTTTGTATTCGTCTTGCCTGATATTCTCCACTTCTTATTTCAGTTTTGGAAAATTCACCCTCTGCCAGCTCCTTCATTATCTCAAAAATACCTCTCCATTTATCAGGCTCAAACCACATCCCCATATTCTCCATTGTTATCCAAAATCTCTTTTGGGAATAGTTTATTCTCGCCTTTATTGCCAAGTGTTTTTTGAAACTTTCCGTTATAGCTATTACAAAGGGTGGGTTCGGCGGGTTGAAAATTGTTTCTGCAATATTCTCCCGCTTAAAATATATGAGCTTTTCTCCTGTTGCAATCCAGTTTGAAGTCCTTAGCTTTGACTCCCTCAGACAATAGACACAGGCAGGGCAACACCATTCCAGATGTGAATATTTGAATAAATCCCAGTTGCCAAAAAGGCTGCTCACACAATCCTTTATTTTCTTGCCTTGTTTTATCTGTTTGCCACAAAAACAACAAACGCCTTTTACATCTTCTATTCCCTCCCATAAAGAATGCCCCGCTGATTGCCAGATAAATTCTGTAGTGTTCATTTTTCTACCTTCTTCTGCATGTCCTCTTCTGCCACTGCCAGCAGTCCATAGTTTTGACAGTCTGGATTTGTGCAAATTATAACAAATTTATTTTCAAATGCAAATCTTCCTGTGGTTATTATATCGTGTCCACCACACTCAAGGCAGGTCTTTTTTCCGCTCATCACACCTTCTCTACTTTAATCGTGAACTTGCCTTCTGTTGTCGTAACTATCCCCGCAACACCACCTTTGACATAATTAACCTTCTCTATCTTCAAAAAAGCAAG
>JAHKBC010000353.1 GCA_018825725.1 Candidatus Omnitrophota bacterium | reverse complement strand
GAGAGATTGGTGTTCCAACCCAATGGCGCTCAAGCAGCCCGGTGGACGCGGCGGAGGCGGCAACAAGCTCCATTCCACCAATTCATTCTTACCCTCTCTCGATTCCTCAAGGAGCGTGTCAGCTGGTCGAGCGAAAATACGGCAAGGATAGTGTTTTTACCGATGTAAAGGTAAACGGGTTTGATTTGCAGGAGTCAGGGCAGTTTATAGAAGGAGAGTTTGAGGCCTTGAGGAATAGATTGGAGGCGTTAAGGCAGCTTGGGGCCCGGGCGCCTCCGCAGTGGCAATTAGTGATTACCTCCGATACAAACCTTGCCCGCGGAAATGTTGCTGTCTGGGATATAGATTCCTCAACACTTTATCTCCATCCTTATTTCTTCGAGTTATCAGAAGCAAAACAAATAGAAACCCTGTTTGACGTTGGCGCTTTGGTGCGCGCTGTAATAAGGCCCGCCAGCTCGCCAGCATTTTCTCCTGTAGATTTAGCAGACGCAATCAATAGAGGTCGAATAGATTTATACAACGCAATCAATGAATCTTGGAACATAAAGATGGCAGAGGGCAATATATTTAAATACAACTTGTCAAAACTTACTCGAAAGACAGCGGGAAGAATGGCGGCGATGTTTAATCCAGATAGAGCAGGAAGGCGCCCTGTCCAGATGGAAACCTCCTCTTTAAATCAGCCTTTTGATACAGGTAAGTTTAATTTTAATAAAGTAGCAGGGGCCGAAATAATAGCCCAGGGGATTAACTTGGCAGGAGTGAGCACGGATGTAATTGTGAATGTGAATCCTTTCTTAGATGGCCATATACTTGTTGTCCCCGAGCGCACAGATGAACACAGCCAGTATTATATATCCCAAGTTGCCAAAGTTGCATTCGAGTTGTTAAGAAAAGCTAATCTCAGAAGTTACAAAGTAGCTTACAATAGCGTAGGTGCATTTGCTTCTATTAACCATTTACACCTTCAGGCATTAGATTATCAGAGGCCCTATATGCCAGTTGAGGCAGCGGCCAAGGATTTTCTATTTGAAATAAGCGGAGTTTCTATTTGGAAACTAAAAGATTGGCCATTAAGAACATTTGTTTTAAGTGGAGAAAATGCTGAGAAGCTCGAATTACAGTTATCAAGCTTTATCTCTATACTCCATGAGCTAAATCAACCATTTAACATCATCTTTACCTGCGATAATGAAAAATATTTCAGCGCATATATTTTTCCTAGGAAATTTCAGGGTCCGAGCAAATTTGGAACCGGGGTGGCATATCTAGAAGTTGGCGGAGAGATATTGTTTGTTCAGCAGGCAGATAAGAGCTTAGAAGAATCACTGCAAATATACGAAAAGGCAACAGAACAGGAAATGGCGGAAGAAATAGCTGTAGTAGGGCTGGATGAAGTAGCTTTTTATGATATCTTCTCTAAATTTGAATCTACTCCCAGCTCACCGGTTCAAGACGCCAATCTTGTTGATTCACACCACTTAACTAAAGGGGAACTTGATTCATTAAACCTAAATGAATCTACAAAACAATTAAGAAGCGACGAGAGAATACGCAAACAGGTTATGCAGGTAGAGGAAGCCCTTGGAAATACAGGTGCCGCTAGAGAGAAGGCTGAACAGGTAATAAGTGATTTAATACAAAAGAAAGCTAAGTTTAAAGGTGAAGAAGTACACATACTAAATGGAGCGGGGAAAGAAGCCAGAGTTATAGGAAGGGTAGACCGAAAGATAGCCGAACAATATGGCTATATCCATGAAACTGCAAATGTGGTATTGGTAACTCCGGACAGAAAAAAGGTAGTAGTGCAGTTAAGAAACAAGGAGAACTATGATGAACATCTGGCTATGTATGGAGGGCATCTTAAAGTAGGGCAGAGCCATAGAGCAGCGGTTACAGATGAAACTAAAGAGGAAACCGGCTTAGAGCATTTAGACAGCGAGCCGATATTTGTAGGTTATGAAGAATATAGCTTAGCAGAAGATAATAACAAAGAACGACGGTTCTGGTTTGTCTATATCTTGAGTGAAAGAGAG
>JAHKBC010000335.1 GCA_018825725.1 Candidatus Omnitrophota bacterium | reverse complement strand
TCTTCTTTTTTGGACTTTTCTAATACTACCAGCGCCAGAAAAATAGCAAACAGTCCTACGCCTACCTTTATTCCGATAGCAATATTGCTTAAAATAATTGTCCCTGCGCTAAATAAACTAAAAGGGGTACCTTTACTCAAAACATTCAAAAAGAACGAACCGCCTAAAAAACCCAGTAAGGCAACGGATAAAAACATAATCGCGCCGATGCTTTCTAAATTGGAGGCCAGGTTCCGCGAAACTTTGGTTACAGCTAAATCTTTTCCAAAAGCAAGCATCATATGCACAAAAGACAAAGCCACGATTACTCCGCCCGCAAAACCGCCGCCCGGAGAAAGATGTCCGTGTAAAATAATATAGATACCGAAAAGCAGAATCAAACCGATAGTGATCCGGGTAATTGCCTTGACGATTAAAGTCATCCCGGTTTTGGGGTTATCAATCATTTTATTCTTTGCTGTTTTTTTCTGCCAGGCCGGCGTAACACTGCCATAATTCCGATTACCGAAGTAAACAGAATTGTGGCTTCGCCTAAAGTATCGTAAGCCCGGAAATCCAGAATTACCGCAGTAACCAAATTTACCGACCCTGTTTTACTTGTGCCCTCTGCTAAATATTTTTTGCCTACGGCCATTATCGGCTCACCGAAACGCGGCAACTCACTTAAGGCGACCCAGGCAAAAAAGAGGAATACACAGATAAAAGCTAAGGTAACGAATGTATTAAAAACCCATCTTCCTTCGATTACCAAAGGCAGGTCTTTTTTAAGCGTGGCCCGGATAAGAATAATCAGACATAATATTTCAACCACTAACTGGGTAATGGCCAAGTCGGGCGCTTTCAGGATTAAAAAAGCAAGGCAAAGAGCAAAACCGACCGCACCCACGGCAATGACACTGGAAAGCAAATCCTTCACTTCAATTGCCACGACTGCCGCAAAAATCATAAAGATTAAAAGAATATGTAATTCCATCGTATCACCTGATCAATGCCCAAAATAACCCGATCATACCCAAAAGGGTCCAGACTAAATAAGTAGGTAAAACCCCGTTATGCAGATATTGGAGAAATCTACCGATACCAAAAACCATATTCTTAGCCTGTTCATAAATATCAAAAAATCCCGCTTCGGCCTTTTTGTAAATTCCTTTTAAAAACCCTAACTCCTTAATGGTATTATAAAATTCCGTGCCCGAAACTTCATTTTCTTCTGCCAAATCTACTGTTTCTGCGCCTGTAAATACTGTATCGGTGCGCAAGGCAGGCTTAAGACCTTTTAGCTTGAATATAAGGATGCCTAAAACCAAACCTACAATAATAAGCAGCGTAGATAAACCCGCATGCCAGGTCCCGATAGAAATAACGCCTGCTATGGCCGGGAATATAAAATATTTAAGCGGAATCTGATAAGCAAATACGCCAAATATCACACAAATAATTGCCAGGAACATACCAGGTAACCACATTTGCCAAGATACCTCGCTTACCTGTTTGTCCGTCGAAGCGTTTGTGCGTTTACCCAAAAAGGTAGCGTGAATTAGTTTCATAAAACTGGCTAAAGTAAGTCCGGAACCAAACATCGCCGCTACTAAACATAATACGGTAATAGCTTGGAGCTTGGAGTTTGGAGCTTGGAGTTGATTAATCAGGCCCTGGTAGATCATCCATTTGGAGACAAAGCCATTAAAAGGCGGAACGCCGGATATAGAAAGACTGGCAATGAGACAACAGATATAAGTAATGGGCATTGCTTTGCTTAATCCTCCCAGTTTATCGAGTTCGGATGTCTTGGTGCGATATTCCACATTACCAGCTGTTAAAAACAAAGCGGATTTATATACAGCATGATTAAGCATATGAAATATTCCACCGGCAATGCCAATGGGGTTGCCTGTGCCAATCCCTAAGACCATATAGCCGACCTGGGAAACTGCGTGGTAACCCAGGAGCCTTTTCATATTATGCTGCACCAGGGCCATCATTACCGCAGCCACAATGGTAAAGGCGCCGATCAGCATCAAAAATATATTCAAGGCCTCATTCATTACGAACAAATTCAGAGAAATTCTGGCTAACAGATAAATCCCCAATAATTTATCCAGGGAAGCAGGCAAGAAAGCCACTACGGGAACAGGTGCGGATTTAGCGCAATCGGGTATCCAGGAATGAAATGGCATTGCCCCGGCTTTAGCAAAACAAGCAATAGCAATGCACAGATACGCCCAGACCGCCAACCCGCTGTTTAATTTCAGCCTTATATTATCCATCTG
>JAHKBC010000334.1 GCA_018825725.1 Candidatus Omnitrophota bacterium | reverse complement strand
TTTTCCATGATAAACTTGCGCGTAAGCTGTATATCTGCTTTGGTTTCATGCGGAAGCCCGAGTATGAAAAAAGCAACACAGATGATTCCCGCCTCTTTACATAGCTCCACCGCCTTTTTATTTTCTTCTACCTTTGTTCTCTTTTGCATAATATCCAACATTTTTTGAGAGCCGCTTTCGAACCCAAAAGCAATCTGGCGGCAACCAGCCTGAAAAGCCTCTTTAAGAATCTGCTCATCAATAGTATTAACTCTGCAATTACAACCCCAGATTATGCCAAGGTTGTCTTCTCGAATCAGTTGAAATATTTTTTTTGCTCTTTCTTTATTGGCAAAAAAATCATCGTCAAAAAAAGCAATGGCCTGCGTTTTATATGTATCAATCAGGTATTTCATATCCCTGACTACCCGTTCCGGAGAATTAAATCTAAACGGCATGCCCCTCCAGGTGTTATGGCAGAATATGCAGGAGTAAGGACAACCCCTGCCGGTCAACATTGATGCCACCTTATACCCTTTAGGAACAAAAATAAGCGCTGTATTATAAGGAGCGCGCTCTCGCGCATTCAAATAAAAATCCATATTCATCAATTGATATGCCGGAGGAGGCAGAGTATCCAAATCTCTGATATAATCCCGGGTAATAACTTTTTCTCTAGCGCCGCCTGAGACAATATCCAACATAGCCTGCTCTCCCTCGCCTTTAACTACAATATCGGCATGCCTTAATGCTTCCTCTGTCATCACCGTAGCATGCACCCCTCCTAAAACAGTGAGAACACCCTGCTGACGGCAAAAATCCGCATGCCGATAAGCATGTTCTACAAAAGGCGTGGTAGCGGTAATCCCGGCTATATCAGGCTTATAATCTTTAATACCTAACTCGACATTATCCCCGGCAACTTCATCAATAATCTTTACCTCAACGCCTTTTTCAATAAGTGAAGAGGCAATAAAACCTAATTGCAAAGGTTCATGGGCATCAAAGCGCCCACCTCTGCCGGGATTAATTAAAGCTACTTTTTTTGTCATATTTTAAACTCTATTTATTTTACTAATACTATTAACCGATCTTTTCTTACCCAAATACGACCCGAGGAATATATTCTAGCATAATGAATAATAAATGCAATTGCTCCTTCTAGGGCTTAGAGAAATACAAGAGGCCCAGTATTTGCTGGGCCTCTTGTATTAATTATTATTAAAAAACTTCTACCTTTTGCGCCCCTGGGCACCTGGAGCTTTACCGCCACCTTGGCCACTATCACTTGACCTGCGATTAGGGCTTACTCCGGGGCCACCTTGTGGCCCGGGCTTATTCTCCCAATTAGTACCTGGCCCACCTTTAGGCCCAGGAGGATTATTGTCCCTGTCTTGAACCCTCTGTCTCCATTGCTGCGCTTCTGTTTGATCAACTATACCATCCCTATTCGTATCAGTAGCCCTTTCCCAGCCTCTATCTACAACAGCCCGATCATTCATAAAGTTATCCCCGGGGCCATTTCCTTCTTGCTGTTCAAGAGATCCGCCGGCATTCCTTTGTCTCCATTGCCTTATTTCTACATCATCCACTACACCGTCTTGATTTGTATCAGCAGCTTTCTCCCACCCCTCATTAACCCTGGTTCTTTCTCGAAGATTTTTGGAGCTTGTACCAGGACCGCCTTGTGGCCCGGGCTTATTCTCCCAATTAGTACCTGGCCCACCTTTAGGCCCAGGAGGATTATTGTTCCTGTCTTGAGCTAAACTAAAAGATATGGTTAGAGTTAAAATAATAAAAAACACAAAAACAACTGCAATAAACTTAACCCCTCTGCACATGCGCTACCTCCCATCACGGTATCTGCATAAACAATCAATCAATAATTATTTTATATGAAAATTCAATAAAGTAAACAAAATATTGGCGAGCCTTTTACGACCTGATCATTACCAGCATCATCTTAAAACGTTCACCGGCTTTCAGGGAATGCGGTTCATTCGCCGGCATAATAATAAAATCTCCTGCCTGCGCAGTATAAACTTTGCCTGATATTGTTATATCAGCTCTTCCTTCAGCTATATACACCAAAGCATCAAAAGGCGCTGTATGTTCACTTAAACCCTGCGCCTTATCAAAGGCAAAAAGAGTGACATTTCCGGTCTTGCCCTTAATAATCTCCTTACTCACCACCGAACTATCTTGATAATCTATAGCTTTACCTAAATTTAAACCCTCTTTTGTAATTATCATTTCTCACCTCACTTTAAGATAGCCTCTAAATCCGCATCCGGAGTAGTCACCGGTTTAATATCGAATGTATCTTGTAATACCTTCAAAACATTGGGGCTGACGAATGCCGGTAGCGAAGGGCCTAAACGGATGCCTTTAACGCCCAAATGAAGAAGGGTTAAAAGTATAGCCACGGCTTTTTGCTCAAACCAGGAAAGCACAAAAGATAAAGGTAATTCATTGACTGAGCAGTTAAAAGCCTTGGCCAGGGCCAAAGCCACCTGAATTGCTGAATATGCGTTATTACATTGCCCGATATCAATAAGCCGCGGAATACCGTCAATACTCCCAAAATCAAGCTTGTTAAACCTGTACTTGCCGCAAGCTAATGTGAAAATAACGCAATCTTTAGGAACCTTCTCGGCAAATTCCGTATAGTAGTTACGGCCCGGCCTTGCTCCATCGCAGCCGCCGATCAAAAAAAATCTTTTAATCTTGCCACTTTTGACCGCTGCGATAATTTTATCGGCCAGTCCGAGAATTGCCGTATGATGAAACCCTGTCATAATCTTTTTGCCCGGAGCATCCGGTAATGCAGGGAGACTCTTGGCTTTTTCAATCACCGCTTTAAAATCCCTATTCTTAAGGTGCGTTGCACCCTCAACCCCGGTTATTCCTATAGTAAACAACCTGTCTAAATAAGTGTTGGGAGGCGGAATCAATACACAATTAGTCGTAGCCAATAGAGCTCCGGTAAATTTACTAAATTCCTCCTTTTGCTCCTGCCAGGCTCCGCCGTAATTGCCAACCAGGTGAGGAAATTGTTTTAATTTAGGATATCCGTGAGCAGGAAGCATCTCGCTATGGGTATAAATATTTACCCCCTTACCTTCAGTCTGTTTAAGCAGCTCATATAAGTCCAACAGGTCATGCCCGGTAATAAGTATCCCAGGGCCTTTTTTTGTTCCGCTCTCTACCTCTGTCGGTACAGGGTTACCAAAACGCTCGGTATGCGCCTTATCTAAAAGCTCCATGGTCTTGAGATTCATCTCACCGCATTTAAGCACCAAATCAATATATTGCAGCAAATCAAAACTAACATTTGTAACTGTCTTAAAAAGCGCCTCGTGCACAAATCCATCCACATCCTTATCAATACCGCCTAATTCTCTGGCGTGATACGCATATGCCGACATTCCTTTTAACCCAAACAAGAGAATATCCTGCAAGCTTTGAATATCGGCACTCTTACCGCAAACTCCTGACCGAGTGCATCCCGAACCGCCGGCTGTCTGCTCACACTGATAACAAAACATACTTTACCTCCCTTTATTGTTTTTGATTTCTGACTAACCTGCCCAAAGTTATACCTCTAAACTCCTTCTCTACAACTTGCTCCACGCGCCTAATCTCTTTGCGTAAGATGCAACGTGCGCGATTAACGCAGAGTCTGCGACGAAACATACACTCTGAAAGCTGCACATTTCCTTGAAATATTTTTATAATATCTGTAATACTTACTTTTTTGGGATCCACATTAATCTTAAAACCTCCGTTTATACCCTCGCGTGAGAACACCATATTATTGCGAATAAGTTTCCTCAAAATTACCCTTAAAAACTGATAGGGTACGTTTTGCTCCTTCGATATTTGACGCGCTGACAAAAAACACTTCTTGGAGTTGGCCAAGGCTAACATAGCCCTAATCGCGTAATCAGAATTCTTGGTTATAAGTTTCACAATTTATCCTCCTTTATACTGATACTAATATAGTATCAGTATAAGTATTTGTCAAGATATTTTTTAAATATTTAAAGTACCACCTATTTTGTCTGGTTTAAATATGAGACTAACTGCAGGAGCCGGCCATAATCCCGGCGATTGAATTTCATGATTAGGCGCGGTAAATCCGGAAATTCATTCTTCTGCACCTCTTCCGAAGTAGGTGCGCCAGGGCTGATTATTCCATCGGTCAGGATATCTTTGAATTTTTGGTTTAAGAGCCTTAAGGACTTGCTGGAAAGAGTCTTATTTAATCTTAATATGGTCATATCCCCAACATAACGTATCGAGTGATACACTCTATAAAAATCCTCTATCAAACCTACTCCTTTATTTACATCTGTGACAATGTGAAAAAGATTAAGGTCTTCTTTACGAATATATTTATTTTTAACCAGATGTTCCACAACATACCCTTTCCAGGCTCTCCAATACGTTGAACCTGGTGGCTCCATTAAGAGAATCGGACGCGGGGCAGATTTACCGGTTTGAAGCAGAGTAAGCATTTCGAACCCCTCATCATTGGTCCCGAATCCACCGGGAAAGAGGGTCGTGGCATCACTCTCTTTTACAAAAATCAGCTTTCTGGTAAAGAAATACTTAAAATTAATCAGCTTTTCTTTCTCGCTCAGATAGGGATTGGGTTTTTGTTCAAAAGGAAGGCGTATATTCAATGCAAAATCACTTCCCGGCAAAGCACCTTTATTTCCGGCCTCCATAACTCCCGGTCCACCGCCGGTAATCACCATAAAGCCTTTTTTTGTTATTTTAAAAGCAAACTCTTCGGCCATCTTATACTCCTGCGAACTCTGCTTTGACCTGGCCGAACCGAATATTATCACTTTTTTAATATTGCGGTAAGGAGAAAATACCTTAAAAGAATAACGCAACTCCTTAAGCACGTTATTTACCAATTTTAGGTCGCCCTTATCGCGCGATTCCATACCCAGCTTTACGCAGCTAGTAAGTATTTCGTGCAGGAGGCTTTGGGTACTCCCAGAAGCGCATATCTTGAGCAACTCATCTATCAAGCCCTGCGCTTGTTTATTACCTACCCGGTATTCCTTCGCTATCCTAACCATTCTTCTTTCTCAAATAAAGCTCTGTAAATTTTATTATATCATTCATCATCGAAACCGCCGGGACCGGATATTTGCCCACGGCCGATTCAGCCGAAAGCATAACAAAATCAGTACCATCAATAATAGCATTGGCCACATCAGTTACCTCTGCGCGCGTAGGCCGGATATTCTCAGTCATACTTTCCAGCATCTGCGTCGCAGTAATGACGAATTTACGCGCCTTGTTGCATTTTTTAATGATCATTTTCTGGACAATGGGGACTTCGTAAATAGGTATGGATACCCCCATATCTCCGCGGGCAATCATGATACCATCAGAAACTTTGATAATCTCATCTATATTTTCTATACCCTCCCTGTTTTCGATTTTGGCGATTACCCTGATAGGCGAGTTAACTTTCAGCAACTGGCGCACCTGCTTAACATCAGCCGAGCTACGCACAAATGACTGCGCAATATAATCAATTCCCTGACTTTCACAAAAAAGCGCGTCCTCTATGTCCTTTCTATCGATCCCTTTAAATTTAAGCTTAGCCTGCGGGATATTCACCCCCTTATGCTCTTTTAAGACACCTCCTATTATAACCTTGGCCTTGAGTTTATTATTAACGTGTCCGACTATCTCCAGCGCTATATTACCATCGTCAATAAAAACATGCTGCCCTTTTTTTATGTCTCGTAAAAGCCCTGAATAATCAAATGGGATCACAGTGGCTGAACCCATAATCTTTTTCTGAATAAGATAGATTATCTGGCGCTTTTTAAGCTCAACAGGCCGGGTGAGTTCTCCTATTCTTATGCGATGGCCCTGCAAATCTCCGAGAATTCTTAAGTGCCGGCGGTATTTTGTATTCAGAGTACGGATAAGTTCTATCCTGCCTGATAGTTCAGCCGCTCGTGCGTGGGAAAAGTTAAGCCGCACAACATCCATCCCGGCAAGCATCATTTTCCTGACTACTCCTTCCAAAGAAGTAGCCGGTCCCAAAGTACAAATTATCTTAGTCCTAACCATATGACACCTCGTTAACTAGCATCTGTTTTGTTTTCTGATTAAAGCTGATAAAACAATCAGGACGCCATCTTCACTTTACTACTTATTATTGCATAATCAGATCTTCACTTAAACACGCATCCCAAAAATAACAGTTAATAAGAAAAGCGCAGGGTATTTTGCATTTCAATATTTTATCAATATATCCGGGCA
>JAHKBC010000333.1 GCA_018825725.1 Candidatus Omnitrophota bacterium | reverse complement strand
GCCATATAATGAATTTGAAAAAGGCGATTTATGAATATAAAGAAGCAAACCGCATCGGAGACCATATCTGGTATATTTCTGATGTCTCCAAATTCAAGGCGCATTATCCGCAATGGGATTTTAAATATGATATTGATAAGATATTAGAGGAGATCTGTAAATTCGGCCATTTAAGCTAGCAAAGAGGAGAAATATGGAATATAAGAATATATTAGTTACAGGAGGAGCGGGATTTGTAGGAAGTAATCTGGCAATATCTTTTAAAAGAAAATACCGCGCTCTAAAGATAACCTGCCTGGACAATTTAAAGAGAAGGGGAAGCGAATTAAATATCAGCCGCTTAAAAGAAGAAGGGATTGAATTTATTCACGGCGATATCCGCTGCCCCGAAGACCTGGTTTTAAATAAGAAGATAGATTTAGTATTGGAGTGTTCAGCTGAGCCTTCGGTTTTAGCCGGTTACGGCGATAATCCTCTTTATGTGATTAATACCAACCTCATGGGTACGATTAATTGCCTGGAGTTATGCCGTAAGAATAAGGCGGATATTATTTTCCTTTCCACCAGCCGGGTTTATCCTTATGCACAGATCAATGCTTTAAAGACTAAAGAGTTCGCTACCAGGCTTGAGTGGTTGGCTGCGCAAAAAAACAGAACAGGTTGGTCGCCTAAAGGTATCTCCGAAGATTTTTCGCTTAAAGGCGCCAAGACTCTTTACGGAGCTACTAAGCTAGCTTCGGAGTTGATTCTGCAGGAGTATATCGCTAACTATCACATCAGCGGGATCATCAACCGCTGCGGTGTAATTGCCGGGCCCTGGCAATTCGGCAAGGCTGACCAGGGAGTATTTACCCTCTGGATGATGAGCCATTATTTTAAAAAGCCATTGCAATATATCGGATTCGGGAAACAAGGAAAACAGGTGCGCGATCTTTTGCATATCGATGACCTGTTTATTTTAATAGATAAGCAATTAAATGTGTTACCTGAATACAGCGGAAATATTTATAATGTTGGAGGTGGCAAAGAAATAAGTCTGTCGCTTTTGGAGACCACTAAACTCTGCGAGCGGATCAGCGGTAACCGCATTCAGATCAAAAAATCTGTCAAGAACAGGCCGGGAGATATCGCAATATATATAACAGATAATTCCACTGCTACCAGGGATTTTAAGTGGCATCCGCAAAAGAAGCCCCAAGAAATCCTTTCTGATATTCGCTCCTGGATCCGCAAAAATGAAACTCAACTAAAAAAGATTATCTAAGGCTAATATAATGCAGAAGAAGATTAATATCGGTATTATCGGCTGCGGGCATTGGGGCCCGAATTTTGTGCGCAATTTCAGCAATAATCCTTCTATCGCAGAGATCTCTGTATGTGATAGCCGCGCCGAAAAACTCAATCATATTAAAGCTCTCTATCCTCGGGTGAAGGCCTTTCATAATTATCAGCAGCTCTTTAATGCGGAAAATCTGCATGCCGTAGTCATCTCTACCCCTGCTGTTACCCACTATAAAATAACCAGGGAAGCAATAAAGAGAGATTTTCATATACTTGTGGAAAAACCCATAAGTGTCAATACGCGCCAAGCAAGAGAGCTGATTTCCCTGGCCAGAAAAAGAAAGAGGATCCTTATGGTCGGGCACACATTTCTATATAATCCGGCCGTTCAGAAGATAAGAGAGATATTAAAAAGGCAAGAGTTAGGTAAGATTTTCTATATTCACTCCCGCAGGACTAATTTAGGGCCATTGCGCCAGGACGTTAATGCCATATGGGATTTGTCCCCGCACGATATATCTATCATAAATTATATCCTAAATAGCAGCCCTCTGGAAGTCTCTGCCCATGCCCAAAGGTTTCTTTCGCATAAATTAGAGGATGTTGGGTTTGTCATCTGTAAATACCCTAAGAATATCTTGGCTCATATACATGTAAGCTGGCTTGACCCTAAAAAGATAAGGGAGCTGACCATTATCGGCAGTAAAAAGATGCTCGTTTATGATGATATAAGTGCCCAGGAGCCGATCAAACTCTATGATAAGGGTGTAATGAAAAAAAGATATGATGTAGATTACAAGACTTTTAAAGAGTTTCAATTGATCATACGTGAAGGGGAGGTAAGCCTGCCGCAGGTTGTTAAGGCCGAACCGCTAAATACCGAATGCCGGCATTTTATAGACTGCGTACTGCATAATAAAAGACCTGATACAGACGGGGAAAATGGCCTGGAGGTTTTAAGGGTGCTTGAGGCCATAGACACCTCTCTAAAAAATAATAGCAGAAAGGTGTTTCTAAGAAAATGAAGAGGATCCTTATAACCGGAGCCGGAGGTACACCTTCGACTAACTTTGTGCGCTCCTTGCGCAAGTCAGGCGAGAGGTTTTTTATTATCGGGGTTGATTGCGACGAATATTATCTGCAGAGGGCTGAAACAGATATAAGGTATTTAGTTCCTAAGACCAGCAGTACAGATTATATACCCGTGCTTAAAGATATAATTCGCAAGTATAAGGCGGAGCTTATTTATTCTCAACCTGACCCGGAGATCGCGATTATTTCCAAATACCGCGATTCGTTAGGGATCAGGACATTTTTACCTGCGGACCGCACAATTGAAATCTGCCAGAGCAAATTAGCTTCTTATAATGTATGGAAAGAGGCAGGACTTAAGGTGCCTCGCACCATCCGTTTAAATGGAGCGCAGGATTTAAAAGAGGCCTATAGTAAATTCGGCAAGCCTGTGTGGCTGCGGGCCATAGTAAGTTATGGCGGAGGAAAAGATAGCTTCTATACGTCGGATTTAGAAGTGGCCAAAGCCTGGATCAGGCATTGTAACGGCTGGGGAAATTTTACCGCCAGCGAATATCTTTCTCCTGATAGCGTGACCTGGCTTTCTTTGTGGAAGGATGGAGAATTAATCGTTGCCCAGGGTAGAAAGAGGTTGTATTGGGAATTCGGCAATCGCGCTCCTTCAGGAGTAACCGGGCTTACCGGGACAGGGGTGACTGTTTCTGACCCGATAGTCGATAAATTAGCTCAAAAAGTAATTTTTGCTATTGATAAAAAACCAAACGGGATTTTTGCCGTGGATTTGACCTATGACAAAAAAGGCGTGCCTAACCCGACAGAGATAAATATCGGCAGGTTTTTTACTACGCACCTGTTTTTTACTGAAGCAGGCCTCAATCTCCCCTATATTTTTGTAAAACTTGCCTTTGGCGAAAAGCCTCCTAAAATAAGGAAGAAGGTCAATCCCCTGCCTGAAGGCTTGGCCTGGGTAAGAGGGATGGATTTCTTGCCCATTCTTACTAATGT
>JAHKBC010000332.1 GCA_018825725.1 Candidatus Omnitrophota bacterium | reverse complement strand
TTCCTGAATCTTTTATATCAAAGATTAATGGAAACGGATTTTGTAAAGACTACAACTCTCAAAAAATATTTTGAAAACAACCCCAAAGCTAAAAAAAGGAATATCAAGCGCCTGGCTGCCGGCTCATGGATATACGGGGAGTTTGGTAAATGGATCGGCAATCCCCATAAAGTTAAGGCTTGGGAGTGGTTGGCCGCAGCAAGAAAAGAAATCAAGAAACTGGAAGATGAGGGTAAGGTAATTCCAGACTTGGCTTGGAAACAGATGTATATCTTAGAAGGCAGTGACTGGTTTTGGTGGTACGGAGATAATGAAGCGAGCTTTGATTATTTATACCGCATGCATCTAGAGAATTTTTACAAACTTATAGGTAAAGCTGTTCCGGAGTATTTACATCATCCTTTGGTTGCTTGATACGAAAATGTTGACATTTGGTAAAGCTCTGTGATATACTTATGGCAATATGAACAAACAGGATATCTACGAACACCTGGCAAATGTTTATCTCGATAATTCGTTAAAAAAAAAGAATGAAGTTGTCTCTCCGCCTAAAACAAAATACAAATATTTATATCCGAGCTTTATCCTTATTATATTATTGGCGTTATCGCTCTATTTTACTATTGCCCAGGTGCGGAGTAACCCAATAAACACAGAGTCCACCTATGTGCTTCTGTCAGATTCGGTTAAGGTTGGGTTTAAATTTGACCCCGGCAAGAAACAAATATATGCCATAAATCTAAACGGATTAAACTTAAGTAAATACAAATACTTAGGGGTTTCATTGAGAAAGAGCGACATTAAGGATAATGTGTCTGTGAGGACTGAATTTGTAAATTCCTTTAAGGAGAAGTCAGAACTTTATCTTAAGAATATACCATTTCGCTGGAAAGCATACCGGATACTCATGGATGATTTTAAGGGCATAACCGATTGGACAGACATGTTGAACCTGGCATTTATTTTAGAAGAATGGAATGTAGAAAATAAAAGCGGCGCTTTATATATAGATAACGTTGTGTTGTTAAAATAATTAAAAGGAGGCAATTGATGCGCATAATTTCCATTACTAATCAAAAGGGAGGATGCGGCAAAACCACTACTGCGGTGAATTTGGCTGCAACTTTAGCGCAGAATAACAGGAAGGTATTGCTTATTGATTTGGACCCTCAGGCGCACGCTACTTTAGGATTAGATATTAAGGTTGACTTAAGTATCTATAATGTTTTGTCCAAGCTCACCAGTAAGAGCGCTTCACTACCCGAGATTATTCAAAAGGTCGATGGAAATTTTGATATTGCGCCATCAAGCATTATTTTGAGTACCCTGGAGCAGGAGATGGCCTATGAGATTGGCAGAGAATCCCGGCTATCTGATATCTTGAGCGGTTTTAAGGCTGACTATGATTATATTTTGATAGACTGTCCGCCAAACTTAGGGATCCTGACTATTAATGCAGTCCGGGCAACTGATGAGATAATTATACCTGTAGAGGCCAGTCGCTTTTCCCTGGAAGGATTATCTCAGTTGACCAGTATAATCGAACTGGTCAAGGAAAGGCTTGACCATAAAGTTGATTCCAAAGTCCTGGTTACCAATTTCGACTCGCGCCTGCGCCATTCCTTCATTATGCTGGATAGGATTAAGTCCGCTTTTAAAAAGATGATGTATTCTACGATTATTCATGTTAATGTCAAGCTTAAGGAAGCCCAGAACCAAGGTTTGCATATCTGGAAATTTGACAAATATTGCCGGGGGGCAAAAGATTATTTCAGCCTGGCCAGAGAGGTTATTACCATGGAAGAGGGTCCGGCCAAGGTTATGGATGCGCTGGATAAAAAGATGAAGCAGATTCTTAAGGAAGAAATCCCTAAGTTTAGCGAAATGGTATTTTCGCTTAAGAATAGCGCGGCTAAAGAAGTGCATCTGGTGGGAGATTTTAATGATTGGAAGGTCAATGAAGATAGCCGCATGGAACAGTCCACAGAAGGCTCTTGGGGTAAAAAAATTGACCTGGTGGCAGGAAGATACCGTTACAAATTTGTGGTTGACGGAGATTGGGTTGAAGATCCGAATAATCCAAATACGACAGTTAATCCCTACGGCCAGAAAGATTCCTTGATTGAGGTGAAGGGCTAAATTAGCGGCCATTAAGAAACCGCTAAAACATAAGGAGGTTTTAAAATGCCTCTAAATAAAAAAAAGAAAGCTAAGAAAGCAGCAACGAAGAAAGTAGTAAAAAAGAAGGTCGTAAAGATCAGGTTAGTAAAAAAAGTAGCAAAAAAGGTAGTAAGAAAAAAACCCCAGGCAGGTAAAAAGTCAATTAAGCCCAAGAAAAAGTCCTCTGCCAAGCGGGTATCAGCAAAGAAAGGTTTACCCAAAGGGATAGCTGCTTCCGACATCATCGGAGAAGTAACCCATTATTTTCCCCATGTCCAGGCCGGAGTGGTCAAGCTCAAGGCGCCGTTAGTTTTAGGTGACACCATAAGGATTAAAGGCCATACTACGGATTTTAACCAGACGATTAACTCCATGCAGATTGACCGTTCTCCTATCCAACAGGCTAAAAAAGGCGATGAGATCGGCATATTGGTTAAATCCCGGGTGAGAAGAAGAGACTTGGTGGTCAAAGCATAATTTATTGATACATATATATAGAACAAATTCATGTTTGATTTTGTAATTGATTGCGGTATAATTATAATCACGATAAACACAGGTAAACTCAAGTAAATTAATATAAGGGCTTTTGTCTCGACGAGAGCCCTAATTAATTTGGCTGAAATATGAGTAAGTACTCAAAATAACTTGGGCGTTAAAGCCAGGTAAATCAAGGTAAAAAGATAATTAATTATGTTTCCGCGGGGAAGGCCAAAGAAATCCAGGATAATCCGTGATATAGGTAAAATTAGCCAATTTAGCCCTAGGGGACGCCCTGGCAGGCCGGATGAGGCGTATTTGACCCTAGACATGGTAGAGGCATTGAGGTTAGTTGATTTTAAGGGATTGAGCCAAAAAGAGGCAGCCAAATCCATGGGAATATCCCAGCAGACCTTAAGCAGGATCCTTAAACATGGTCATAATACCGTTGCTGATGCCTTGGTAAACGGTAAGCTAATTCGTATCCATGGCGGTAACTTTGAGTACAAGAGTGAGTAGCTATAGAATAACCGGTCAAAAATAACTACCAAGTAATTTAGCTCGCTTAAATAAAGCAGAAGATGGTAAAATTAGCTGGTTTGACTAAACAAGAATGTATAGTAGTGAAAAGAAATCCCTGGATGATATTGCAGGGTTATACGGGGTTTCTCGGACAGCGATTTATGTATGTACTTGAGGGAGGTATTTAAGTGAATAGAGAGCTTGAGGAATGGCACAAGTTGCATCAATTTCACCTTAACTCTGGCGGGTATCAAACTAAGGATCTGGCGGAATATCTTGGTGTAAGCACCCGGACAATTCAAAGATGGCTTAAAGAAAAAAGTGACCCTGATGATAAGGAAATGGCTCAAATCAGGGAGTATCTTAATAAAAGTCGTTTAGAGCAGGAATCGGCCTTATAAGCAGTGTTTTTTATTTAATCTTGAATGTCGTACAAGTGCCTATAATATATCTTATGTTAACTTGAGCATATGGAGAGAAGTATGCTTAACATGTTGTACTGCAATGAGTTATGTTGTTTTGGGATTTTTCTGTGGATAAGCGTTTTTGGATTTACTTGGACTTACTTTATTTTGGTAACTTCTACATCTAGATGCAGTTCTTATACAAACATAATTTAATTGGTAAAGTCAGCTATATACTTTTTCATTAACATAGTGTATCCGAGCAAGCCGCTACTTTCAATTTTTAAAGGAATTTTGCGGCTATCTGCGCTTACCCAGATTTCAATTTGCTTAGGAGTGCTTTCAAAGTGGTATGCCTGAATGAGTCCTGCGGGGGTTTTGATATTCTCTATTGAGGTTAATTTTAACTCTAATTTACGGGTAGGTAGATTTACGGTTATAGTTTTACCTATATTAAGGTCTTTAATCCTGCGCACATAATGCGGCAGAAGTATTACGTTGTGTATAGGCCCGTCTTTTTGTATAACTGTTGTTTCAGTTTCTAATCCTACGGTTTTATTTATAGTGACTGTAAAGTTTTTCTGATCGTATTCTTCGGTTATTTTTTCCCGGCTGAATAACTTACTTATTTCTCTTTCCACGATCACCGGTAGCAGTGTAATCGGGTCGCTAAAAATCCGGTCTGTATCGGTAAATTTTTTTAGCCTGGTTTTCATCAACATCTCATTCAATAGTCTACCTTTATTTAAGGATTGGCCAAGATAAGTGAATTCGGCTATACCCAGATTGATTTTTCCTATTTTTACATCATAAATTATTTTTTCTTTTGAAAAATTAATATTTGAAGCAGTCTTTTTTTGCAATGTTATACTGATAGGTTTTGGTTTGGCCGGGCTGCTATTTTTAATCGGTGTGCCAAATTTAATTATGATAAAAAGCAGAACCAGAAAAATAAAGAAAAGAATACCTAATCTTATCCTGTTCATGATGTTTATTTTCTGGCTTTGCCTTGGGAGGCTACCTTTTGCATAGCTAAATCTATTTCTTTTTGGTTTCCCAGATAGTAATGTTTAATTGGCGTAAGGTCAGCATTAAGTTCGTAGACTAAAGGAATTCCCGTGGGTATGTTAAGGTTTACGATATCCTGCTCTGAAACCTTGTCCAGGTATTTAACCAGCGCTCGTAAGCTGTTGCCATGAGCTGCAATAATCACTTTTTTGCCGGATTTTACCGCAGGGGCTATTTGTTCGTGCCAGTGAGGCAGGAATCTGTCCACAGTATCTTTCAGGCATTCTGTCAGGGGAAGCTCTTTTTTGTCTAGTTCAGCATAACGCGGGTCATTTCCGGGGTATCTATCATCATTAATATCCAATGCCGGAGGCCTGGTGTCGTAGCTCCTGCGCCAGACAAGGACTTGCTCTTCTCCGTACTTAGCAGCCATTTCAGCTTTATTTAGGCCTTGTAGGGCTCCGTAATGCCTTTCATTAAGCCTCCAGGAGCGTAATACCGGTATCCACATTAGATTCATTTTATCTAAAGCTATCCAGAGTGTGCGAATGGCTCTTTTCAAAACCGAAGTATAGGCTAAATCAAATATATAACCGTCTTTTTTGAGGGTTTCTGCGGCATGTTTGGCTTCTATAAGCCCTTTGTCTGACAGGTCTACATCAGTCCAGCCAGTAAATCGGTTTTCTTTATTCCAGGTGCTTTCTCCATGCCTTAAAAGTACTAATTTATGCATATTTGCTTCCTCTCTGCTCTCTTTTTAGCCTCTCCCCTGCTGTTTTTTAAGCTTATTTTACCTTCATTAAAGAGTAATAAGTTGTTTTTTGGTAGGTTTTTCAAGGGTATAACGTAAATTGATAAGTTTTATTATAGTTTAAACCTGGAAACAACTTCCTTTAGGCGTTCAGACATGCTAGATAATTCTTGAGCGCTGGCAGCCATTTCCTGCATCGAAGAGGTTTGCTCCTCTGTGGATGAAGCTGCTTCTTGAGCGGCTGCAGCAGATTCTTCTGCAATTAGGGCAATTTCGCTTATAGTTTGAGCTACCTTTTGAGTACCTTCCTGCTGTTGCGCGCTTGCAGCAGCTATCTGGTAAACCATATTGGATGCTTCTTTGGCAGATTTGACTATTTCACCCAAAGCAATTCCCAGTTCATTTATGATTACAGTACCTTCAGATAACATCTGTGTTCCTGAACCAATGGAATTGGCAGTTTCCACTGTTTCCTTTTGTATTTCATGAATTAGTTTGCCTATATCTTTGGCTGAGGATGATGAGCCTTCAGCAAGTTTTCTTACTTCTTCGGCTACTACTGCGAAACCGCGCCCGGATTCTCCTGCGCGCGCTGCTTCAATAGCTGCATTCAGGGCTAATAGATTGGTCTGGTCGGCTATTTTAGTCAGGACATCTGCTATGGCAAATATCTGCCTGGAGCGTTCTGCAAGCCTGCTGACCATTTCTGCCGAGGAGCTGATGGCTTTGTTTATTTCTGCTATCCTTTCTACGGCTTGCATGGATAATTCGCCTCCTTTATTGGCAATGTCAGCAGCTTTTTTAGATGCATTAGCTGCAGCCTGGGCATTAAGTGAAACCTGTTTTACCGAAACAGTCATTTCGCCCATAATGCGCGCGGTACTTTCGATTTTACTTGCTTGTTCGGATACGCCTTTGGATACCTGTTGAATAGTAGAGGCTTCTTTGACGGTTAAGGAATTCATCTCTTGAGCATTGGTAGCTACTCCTTGGCTTGAAGTAGTAATCTTGTCAGAGGTTGCGCGGATCATGCCAATAATTTCGGATATGCTTTTAATGAGGCCGTTAAAGGCTGAAGCCAAATCTTTTATTTCCTGCTCTCCTTTAATATCCAGCTGCATGGTCAGGTCGCCCTTTTTACCGGCGATGTCATGCATCATTTTGGCGGTTTTCTCCAGGGGGCTGATTATGCCGCGCACCAAAAGAAATGTTATGGGCACGATAATAATAATGCCGATAAGGCAGACCAGGATCAGGGTGTTGATTATTTGAGTAGTATTGGCTCGCGCGGTCTCTTTGGAATATAAGCTTGATATGGCGGCTATGCATTTTGAGCCGGAATAAATAGGAAGAATCCCCTGGTAGTATATTTCTTTATCTATCTGGATATCGTTAAATATTAACTTTTGCTCTGTTAGGTTCCATTCTTGTTTTGATTCAGGAAATCTGGCAATATCTAATACTCTGTATTGCAGTTGCGTTCCCGTAATCAATCCGTCTAAACCGAATATATTTATATATGTTCCGGATAATTCTGCTAGCTTTCTGGTAAAAGTTGCGCCAAGCCTCTGAATTGTTACAGCGATACCAACCTGTTTTAATTCCATCTTTCCGGTTTTAGTATTATAATCCAGGCCCACAATCGGGACATTGGCGACCAAACATAAGTATTTACCAATGACTTTAAAATCTATATTTTCTTTATCAGGTATCTCATTACCAATTTTGTAGGCAATTCCTGAAGGCAAACTGTTTTGGCTTTTCCAGGCATCGTGGCCCAATTTTTCTTCCGGTTTTAGTTGGGCTAATTCTACCGTATTCTGGTCATACACAAAACCTATTTTGCTTCCCGACTCGTCAATAACAGTAAAAGATACTAAATCGCCGCTTAAACTATAAATATAGACCTGCCATATTCCGGCGGTAGTCGCGGTATTATACATAAGCCCGGCAATTTCGGTATAGGTGGGTTTGATAAAGCTATACTGGAAATTAACCTTATTGTCGGAAACGTACTTTATTTTCTCGCCCATATCCCCCAATGAGGCGATTTGCGCGGTATCAAATTTTAGTTTATCTTGTCTTTCGGTAAGAAAATTGGTGACTATAGCAAGGGCGTTCTGCAGAAGCGTGGTGGCTGATCTTTGGTTTTGTTTGCTAATAATAAATGTGACGACTGTCATGACAATTAGCATGACAGTAATAATTACCAGCGGCACGCCGATAAGCATCTTATTCTTGAGCGATTTTCTCACGCTTAAACGCCTTCCATTCTAGAGTGATTCTTTAAGACCAGGCTTTTATTTATCTATGCGCGCTTCTACCACTTTTTTTACAGAGGCAGTAGCGCGCAGAGAGTATTAAAAAATGTTCTTTATTTTGAACCGGGAAGCGGAAACATTAATTCGCCGGTTAAAGGTATTTCCGGGTGTCCGTCATTGGAGATTATCTTTAACTCCCAAGGCCATTTAGTCCCCTTGGTCCATTGTCCGCCAACTATTGGGGTCAAACAATATTGATCTTTGTTAAATCTAATATGCCCGACAATGGTGTCAAGGTCAGTTTCTCTAATTGCCTGGTTGATTTTTTCCTTATCCAGGGTTCCTGCGCGCTTTAAAGAGTCAATTGCGACTTCAAATGCGGCGTGAACAAACCCAAGTGCCATGTTCCATTGTTTTCCAGCCTTGTTTTCATATGCATTTGCGAATTCTTTGGCGCTCATACCGTTTAATGACGATTTAAAAGGAAATTCCGGATGCCACCATATTTCTACGGCTATTCCGTCTGCATTTTCTCCGAGCGTTTCTACGGCGCTGGGAAAGAGCATAGCCCGGGCAATAGACGCAAACTTAGGCTTATAACCCATGAGGTTAAACTGTTTCCAGGCCTGGCTGAAAACAGGAAGAACTGTGTTGCCGATAAATATCTCTGCTTTCTCTTTCTTAAAAAGTTCGGCTATAGCGCTATAGTCTGTTGTTGAGCCGGGTATATCTAATGCCTCAACTACTTTGTATCCCATCTCCTTTGCTATTTTAATATTTGGCGCTATCCACATCTTAGCAGCTATATCATCAGTGGCAAACGCGCCCACGACTTTATTGGTTTGTCCCTCGAATTTTTTCCATAATCCGGTATGAACTTCTGCGGCTGTCTGATAATTCCAGAAGATATCATAAACCCACTTGTAATTGGCCGCCGATGTCCAGGCATCGGTCGGGCAGTTAGTAACTATGCAAGGGATATTGAATTTTTCGCAGACCATACTTGCTGGAATGACTATGTCCGGCGTATGCATAACTACAATCATGTCTACTTTATCTTCAAGGATTAACTTGGTAGTAACATCTGCGGTAATTGTGGAGCTGCTTTGAACGTCTACAACCTTAACCTTGATAGGCATCTTTTTGCCATATTCCTTAATGTATATACCGCCTTCTGCGTTAATTGCAGCAACAATTTCATCATCTACCCACGGAGAGACTTCGCCAAAAGCGCCGACCTTACCGGTAGAAGGATTAGGATGGCCGATTAGGATGTAATCCCGATCCGGACGCTCTGCCGCAAAGAGATTGCTTGTTAAAAGCACGCTAAAAGATAAGACATAGACAAATACAAGAAATAAACTAAGCGTTCCTTTTAACCCAGTTCGTTTCATTTACTCCCTCCTTTTAGTGTTCCTATGCTAAGGAACTTGTTTTTGGTGACATTATCTTTTTTTATTTTACTATAAAGCATCTAAAATACAAGGAGATAATAGTAGCTTCTATTATACCGAAGTAGTTTTGGTTGCTAATTTTATTGTAGTGAATTGGCCGCTTTGCCATGGCCAAAGCATGGCAAATAATATTTCTTTATCCTGTTTCAGGAAGTAGAGGGTTTGTCCATCGCCAACCCCTCCGTATTCGGAAATAGTCTTTTCTATTAAAGGGGTAAAGTTGGCTCGGGGAATTGGTTTTCCTAATGATGATTCCAGGGTTTGCATGATTGAGGGGATTTTGCTTTGCAGAAAAACAGCCTCATAGTATTTGCCGGCCGTGTCTTTTCTTAATTCTACGCATTCAATTTCTTTTAAGCAGGTACTTATTTTGTCGAGCATCATGGCTAGAAATTCTCCGCCAGCACTTCATAAAAGCCTTGCGGGTGTTTGCATGCTGGACACTCCTTAGGGGCTTCGTCTGCTTCAATGACATAACCGCAGTTTATACAGTGCCACTTGACTGTTTGTTTCTTCTTAAAGGCTTCTTTATTGGCCAGATTATTGGCTAATTTACGGTATCTGGATTCGTGGAATCTTTCTACTTTAGCGATCTGTTCAAATGAGCGCGATATGTCCGCAAAACCTTCTTCTTTGGCTTTTTTGGCGAAATCAGAATAGATAGTCGTCCACTCCATATTTTCTCCGGCGGCGGCCTCTTCAAGGTTGGACTTGGTGTCTTTGATTACTCCTGCCGGATAAACTGAAGTTATTTCCAGATCTCCGCCTTCTAAGTATTTGAAGAAGACCTTGGCATGCTCTTTTTCATTTTCAGCAGTTTCCATAAAAATATTGGCGATTTGTTCGAAGCCATCTTTGCGGGCTTTGCTGGCAAAATAAGTATAGCGGTTTCTGGCCTGGGATTCTCCGGCAAAAGCCTTAAGTAGGTTATTTTCTGTCCGCGTTCCTTTTATAGATTTTTCCATTTTGCCTCCTTAGTTTCATGATAACTAATATCGTTAGGTAACTCAGAGCCCCCAGGGCCAAACCGATTACGAAATACCCCAGGATTACCGGCAGAATAAATTTAAGTAAAGGTAGTTCAAATAAATTGCGCCATTTGAAATTCTTAATAAAGATAGACCATCCGTCATAAACATCCTGCCAATGAAGCTGCATTATAGCAGAACCTATTTGAATTGACAATAAAAAAGTAATAATGTT
>JAHKBC010000331.1 GCA_018825725.1 Candidatus Omnitrophota bacterium | reverse complement strand
CCGGAAAAACCAATAGAGACCGCACCTCCATACTTTTTTCTATTAAAGATAAAGTAGGCGCCCTCTATGATATGTTGACCTGTTTTAAAAAATACCGTATTAATTTGACTAAAATAGAATCCCGGCCTTCAAAGAAAAAAGCCTGGGATTATTATTTCTTTGTTGACCTGGAGGGCCATAAAGACAGCCCGCTGATTAAAAAGGCGCTTGAGGAGCTGGATAGTAAAGCTAAGTACATGAAAGTGCTGGGCTCTTATCCCGTCGGAGAATAAAATGAATCTTGTTAGAAGAGACCTTAAGAATCTTGCTGCTTATATAGCCGGAAAGCCTATTCCTGAAACCCAGAGAGAATTAGGGCTTGAAAAAGTATACAAACTGGCTTCCAATGAAAACCCACTGGGTGTATCACCTAAGGCAATTAAAGCCATACAAAAAGCATTAAGAGAAATTAACCGTTATCCGGATAGCCAGAGTTTTTATTTAAAAAGAAGGCTGGCTCAAGAATTCAAGCTTTCCCCCAATAACTTTGTCCTGGGAAATGGCTCAGATGAACTTATTGATGTAATTATTAAAACCTTTGTCGAGAATAACGAAACGATCCTAACCGCAAACACAACCTTTCTTGAATACCGCATTATTTCCAAGGTTAACGGCCGCAGGATCCATGAAGTCCCGCTTAAAGATTTTACTTATGACCTGGAGAAAATAAGAAAACGGGTGAATAATAAAACCAAACTTATCTTTATCGCTAATCCCAATAATCCCACGGGAACCTATGTGAATAAAAAGGAGCTGATTAATTTTATTAAAAGCCTCCCGGCGCATACGATTACTGTTCTAGATGAAGCCTATGATACTTTTATTGATGTAAATGATTTTCCTAAAAGCGTAGAATGGATAAGAAATAAAAATATTATCGTGTTAAAAACATTCTCTAAAGCCTTTGGCCTGGCAGGATTACGCATCGGATTTGCTGTGGCAAAACCTGAGCTTACCCAATATATGGAGAAGGTCAGGCAGCCCTTTAATTTAAACTCCCTTGCTCAGGCAGCTAGTGTCAGCGCTCTTGATGATAGAATATTCCTGAGTAAAACTAAAAAAAATAATCTAACCGGTAAAAAATACCTGTATCGCGAATTAGCCAAGATACCGGTTACATATATTCCTTCCGTAGCCAACTTTATACTCGTAGACACCAGATTAGACTGCTTCCTTGTTTTTAAGCAACTATTAAAAAAGGGGATTATCGTCAGGGATATGAAACAGTATGGCCTGGATACTTTTATCCGCGTGACTATTGGAACAGGCGAAGAAAATAAGAGTTTTATTTCAGCCTTAAAAGAAGTTATCATGAATCAAAAAAGGATCAACTAAATGATTATTGTTTTACGTCCGGATGCTACACAAGAACAGATCAATCATATTATTGAGAAGGTTCAGAAGCTCGGCCTAAAAACCCACGTCTCCAAAGGTACCGAACGCAGCATTATCGGAGTAATCGGACCAGAAGATGTATTAAGGGTTACGCCACTAGAGGCCTTTAGCGGCGTAGAAAAGGTCATGCCGGTATTATCTCCTTTTAAGCTGGTTTCACGGGAATTCAAAAAAGGGCCTTCGGTAATCGAAATAAGTAAAGATGTGCGTATTGGGGCAAAGAAGATAACGGTTATTGCCGGGCCTTGCGCTATTGAAAACCATGACATCCTTTATCAGACTGCACGAGAAGTGCAAAAAGCAGGAGCAACAGTCTTACGCGGAGGAGCATTTAAACCTCGCAGTTCACCTTATAGTTTCCAGGGACTTGGCGAAGAGGGCCTGAAATATCTACATCAGGTCGGCCAAGATTTAAAAATGGCTACCGTAACTGAGGTTATGGATACGCGAGATATAGAATTAGTGGCTAAATACGCTGATGTCCTGCAGATCGGCGCCAGGAATATGCAAAATTTCAACCTGCTGAAAGAAGTCGGAATGACCAAAAAACCGGTTATATTGAAACGTGGATTGTCTTCGACTATTAAAGAATTGCTCATGTCCGCCGAATATATATTATCAGAGGGAAATTATAACGTTATTCTCTGCGAACGCGGAATAAGAACTTTCGAAGACTATACTCGTAATACGCTGGATATAAGTGCCGTCCCTTGCGTAAAACAACTTTCGCACTTACCAATAATTGTCGATCCCAGCCATGCAGCAGGTAAATGGAGTCTCGTACCGGCGTTATCCAGAGCAGCCCTGGCTGCCGGAGCCGATGGATTAATTATTGAGGTACACAACGACCCGGAGAACGCGCTCTCTGACGGAGCGCAATCTCTATTACCGACAAACTTCAATATACTCATGCAGGAATTAAAGGTATTAGCTAAGGCTATGGGCAGGGAGCTTTAACACGATGAAAAAACCATTCAATACTATCGGTGTTGTCGGCTTAGGCTTAATCGGCAGTTCTCTAGCAAAAAGAGTAAAAACGGGCCATATCGCTGCCAAGGTGCTTGGTTTAAGCCGGAAACAGGAAACTATCCGTTATGCTAAGAGCCACGGCATAATAGATAACGGGTCTACAGACCCTGGTATTCTTAAATCCTGCGACTTGGTTATTTTGGCTACTCCGGTCAAAACCATTATCCATCTTTCGGAAAATATTTCCAAAATTATCAAACCCGGCTGCATTGTTACAGATGTAGGAAGCACTAAACTTGAAATCGTAAAAAAACTGGAAAATGAATTCCCCTTGTTTATTGGTAGCCACCCTTTAGCCGGCTCTGAAAAAAGAGGAGTAGGCAACTACAACCAGGATATATTTACCGGTTCACTTTGCATCCTCACCCCAACAAAAAAAACCTCCAAACAAGCATTAATAAGGATAGCTGACTTTTGGAAGCAAATTGGAACAAAGATATCGTATTTATCTCCCGCAACCCATGACAGAATACTGGCCTCAGTCAGCCACCTTCCGCACGCTATCTCCTTTTCGCTTATCAATAGTGTGCCCAAAAAATACTTTAAATTTTGCGCAGGCAGTTTTAAGGATACAACCAGAATAGCCGCTTCCGATAGCCTGCTCTGGAATGATATATTTTTAACTAATAGAAAAAATCTATTACCAGCTATTACTATATTTGAAAATAAGCTTGCAAACCTTAAAAAAGCTATACTGGCCAATAAACACGTTTCTCTTAACCACATACTAATCCAGGCACAAAAAAAAAGAAGAAGCTTGAATGATTATTGCTATTGACGGGCCTGCTGGTTCAGGAAAAAGCACTGTTGCCAAACTAGTAGCCAATAAGTTAGGATTCATTTATATTGATACCGGGGCAATGTACCGGGCGATCACCATTAAGGCCTTAATGTATAAGGCCGATATTCGTAATGCTAAAAAAATGGTTGAGCTTACCAGAAAAAGCCGGATCACGTTAGACTACAAGAAAAACGGTAGATTAAAGGTTATACTCGACGGCAAAAACATCTCGCAGGAAATCCGTAAGCCCATAGTTACACGTTTTGTCTCAGATATAGCTAAAATAAGCGGAGTAAGAAAATTGATGTTAAAATTACAAAGAGCGTTGGGACATAGAAAAGATTGCGTCTTAGAAGGAAGAGATATCGGCACAGTGGTATTTCCCAAAGCAGAGAGAAAATTCTTTTTGGATGCTAACTTTAATGAACGAGTCAGACGAAGATTCGAGGAATTAAGATCTGTCCGTGATAACGACAGCGTATCTTTTAAAAGCGTAGCCCAAGATCTAAGAAACCGCGACCGAATTGACTCCACCCGCAAGATTGCTCCTTTAAAAAAAGCTGATGATGCAATATTCATTGATACCACAAAACTTAACATTGAACAGGTCGTAGCCAGGATTCTTAGTTATATTAAAAAAAGTGGATAAATCTCTTATTCGTAATTTCAGCATTATTGCCCATATCGACCACGGAAAATCTACTCTTGCCGATAGAATTCTGGAACTTTCAAAAACTATAGACCTCAGGCATATGAAAAACCAGATGCTTGACGATATGGATCTGGAAAGGGAGCGCGGTATAACCATTAAAGCCTCAACAGTTAGGATAGATTATAAAGCCAAGGACTCAAGGGTCTATATTTTTAATCTTATTGATACACCTGGACATGTAGACTTTTCCTATGAGGTATCAAAATCACTGGCTGCCTGCGAAGGGGCGCTGCTTTTAGTTGACGCCGCCCAAGGCATAGAAGCCCAGACAGTAGCAAATTATTACCTGGCCTTAGAAAACAACCTGGCGATTATACCGATAGTAAATAAAGTAGATTTAGCCTCGGTGGATATCAATAACGTCAAAGAGCAAATTACCGGGCTATTAGGATTCAAAGAAGAGGAGATAATCCTGGCTTCAGCAAAAGAAGGAACGGGAATAATTGATATCCTGGAAAAAATAATTGAAGTTATACCCCCGCCACCTGGTGAAGCCGAACATCCTTTAAAAGCCCTGGTTTTTGACTGCCGTTTCGATGCCTATAAAGGAGTGGTGGTTTTCATCAGAATAATGGATGGGCAAATTAATTCCCGCTCCGAAATAAAATTACTGCATTCCGGTAAAACATACAAAATAGAAGAGTTGGGCGTATTTAAAGACCTCAAATATTCTGAAGTAAATACATTGACCTGCGGAGAGGTGGGCTACCTTACTGCGAATATCCGCGAACCCAGAGAGATCATTATCGGAGACACCCTAACCAACCCAAAGAACCCCTGTGAAAAGGCCCTGCCAGGATACAAGCAGCCCAAACCCCTGGTATTCTGCGGCATATATCCTGTCAACCCGGGTGATTTCCCAAACCTTCGCGACGCTATGGATAAACTAAAATTATCCGATGCCTCATTTGTTTTTGAACCGGAGCACAGCCAGTCCTTTGGCACAGGATTCAGATGCGGATTCCTGGGCCTTTTACATATGGAGATTGTTCAAGAACGCCTGGAAAGAGAATATAACCTCAACCTAATCCTTACTGTGCCTAATGTTGTTTATAAAGCCAAGGGTGAAAATGATGAAATTATGGAAATTGACACACCGGCAAAATTCTCTTCCTCTCTGGATACATTAGAATACCTTGAGCCGTACGTTAACCTGCTCATGATTATCCCTATGGATTGCATTGACACTGTCTGCGAAATGACCAAGTCTCGCCGGGGTAATTATAGCTCTAAAAAACACTTGGGCATCAATCGTGTTGAATTACTATTCAGCATACCACTTTCAGAGATAATCGTAGATTTCTATGACAAACTTAAGTCTATAACCCGAGGGTATGGCTCTATTGACTATGAATTCAAGGAATATCTTCCCGTAAACCTGGTCAAACTGGATATCCTGATTAACGGCGTAGTCTGTGACGCCTTTTCGTTTCTGCTGCCAAAAGAAAAAACTCACACAAAAGCATATTCCATAGTCAATAAATTACGGGATCTTATCCCCAGGCAGTTATTCGAAGTAAGAATCCAGGCTGCAATTGGAAACCAGATACTGGCTTCAGAACGAGTCAGGCCCGTGGGAAAAAACGTCACCAGCAAATGTTACGGTGGAGACATCACCCGTAAGCGTAAACTCTGGGAGGAGCAGAAAAAAGGTAAGAAACGCCTAAAGCAATTTGGAAAAGTGGAGATCCCACAAGAGGCATTTTTGGAGATTTTAAAACTATGAGTAGCCGCCGCTTGACAAACAAAAAAAACAAATTAAAAACAATAGTCCGCGACTGGGCCGAATCAATCATCTTTGCTTTACTTTTGGCCTCAATAGTCAGAACCTTTATCGTTCAACCTTTTAAGATTCCCACCGGCTCAATGCGGCCGACCCTGGTTGAAGGAGACGTAATACTGGTTAATAAATTTATTTACGGCGCCAAAGTGCCCTTTACTAAACTCGGCCTGCCTGCGGTACGCAAGCCCAAAAGAGGGGACATAATTGTATTTTTTGCACCTCAGGAGCCAAACAAACATTTTATTAAAAGGCTTATCGGGCTGCCTGGCGAGACTGTGCAAATTCACAAAGGCACAATTTACATCAATAACAAACCCTTACTTGACCCCTTATTTAATCAGCGCTACTATTACAACCGCGGTGATTACGCAAGAGAAGATGCGTCAATAACTGTTCCCCAGGATAGTTATTTTGTGCTCGGAGATAACTCTGCCTCGTCGCTAGACAGCCGTTTCTGGGGATTTGTGCCTAAATCCAAACTGGTGGGAGAAGCAATTCTTATCTATTGGCCACCTACAAGAATAAGGATAATCAGATGAATTTTGCCAATAAAATCTCTTTATTCCGCATATTAACAGTTCCTTTTTTCATCTCATGTCTGATCTATTACACTCCGGGCAAGAAGTTCCTGCTTCTTGTGGCTGTAAGTATTTTCATCCTGGCGGTACTCTCAGATGCCATTGATGGTTATATTGCCCGTAAATCCAAACAACAATCCCAGGCAGGATTAATACTTGATCCATTAGGAGACAAATTACTTTTGATG
>JAHKBC010000330.1 GCA_018825725.1 Candidatus Omnitrophota bacterium | reverse complement strand
TTTACTCCCGGTATCTTTTTTAGTTCCCTCTCAAGCAGGATTTCACAACTGACACAATGCATCCCTGATATATGTAAATTAATTTTTTTCATAACCTCTCCCCGGACAAGAAAAAAACGGCATTTAAACCTTCCTGAATTTATCGATGAGCTCAATAATTTCCATTATCTTCTTCTGCTTTTCTGCTTCAGACTTACCTTTTAAAGCCGCAGAGACGCATGTTTCCAAGTGCTTAGCGAATATGTTGTTTTTTACCCGATGCAAAGCGCCGATTACCGAATGAATCTGAATAAGGATGTCAACGCAATACCTACCTTCCTGAATCATCCTCTCTACGCCGCGAATCTGGCCTTCAATCTTTTTTAAGAATTCCAACTGCTTTTCATGCGAGACGTGCGTATTCATCCTATATTGTCCTCCTGATTGTTAGTGTATTCGGAGTATACCATACCCCCCTACCCTATGTCAAGTATTATTCTCTTTCTTTAAAAAATCAAGGTTTTTTATAGATGATAAAGGTGCTTTTAGAGAAAAATAGGTTTAAGTAATAGAGTAACTCGATTGGCGCGGCCTGATATTACTGAAAGTAACAACCGGAGGGAATTGCAAAACTTAAGAATTTAGATTTGCCTTATATCTTTTTCTTTACTAAAATCAGCGAGCATCTTTTCAACCAGATCCTCTCTGATCAACCCTACTTTCTTTAAGTTCCCTGCAAGCCATATGCCGAAATCCGGCAATTCGGCTTCTGTAAAATCATTCTTATTTTTTATATCCAGATACTGCTTTAAATACCGCCGGGCAGCCATTTCTGCTGTATATGGCAACAGCTGAAAATTGACATTCATATAATTACCCAGCATCTTTGCGGCCTGTTCAAGATTCATTTACTTGTCCTTAAAGCATTCTTGCTAATAAACAGTACTCCGCGGCCATGTATGGTCGTCGGCCTCCCGCCCCAGAAGTGCTTTTATTTTCGTTTACATAGATACAAACAGGCATTTTCACCAATCGCCTTCCTGGCTTCTTCTTCGGTCATACCTGCCTCTTTTAAGCCTTTATCGGAAAATACTACTTTTCCGGTAGAGCCGCTGCGGCAAGCAATCTGCTGTATCTCTAATCCTTGCTTCTGGCCGAAGGCCTTGCGTATCTGTTGATGCGCAATACATAAAGGATGCAAAATCGCTCCCTCGTCAGGATGTTTCTTGATATATTCTTCTACTAACTTGGGGTAAAAATCCGGCAGGACTTCTTCGCCGGTCAATTCAGCATTAGCCTTTTTAATCGCTTCCAAAACAACAACCATGGGGCATTTTAAAAGTATCCGCAATGTGCCTTTTATTTCAAAAGCCCCCTCCAGCTCATCAAGGCTATTTATGGTTTCAGAAAATGCCTCCCCTTTTTTCTGTAATTTGTTGATCATCTCAACAACATCCGCCCCGTATTGCAGAACAGAGTTTACGTACTGTGGAGCCAGCTCTTCAGTTAATTTACTCATTCTCCCCCTCCTTATTTAAGACAATATTGCGCGAACTTTAACCGGACTTTTTGTATTTCTTAACACTCCCAGTTCTTTTTTGTGAATGATTTTCCGCAAAAAATAAACTGGCGGGGTCGACGAGATTTGAACTCGCGATCTTCGCCGTGACAGGGCGACGTGTTAAACCAGGCTACACCACGACCCCAAATTGAAATAACAGTTCACAGTAAATATTTAATGCAAATGGCTCAGCAGATATTGTATCTAAAATTCTTATTAATGCAACTGCTTTAATTGCTCGACAATTATCACCTGTGAACCGTGAACTGTCCCCTGTAAACTAAGCTGGTGGGCGCTAGAGGACTTCCTGTTTCCCTAGATCTTTTTATTGTGGAAACGGGATCCCGCCCGAACCTTTTTATCGTAGATGCGGGAGAACCCACAGCAAATATTATTATAATGGGCGCTAGAGGACTTGAACCCCTGACCTGTTGAATGTAAATCAACCGCTCTAACCAGCTGAGCCAAGCGCCCCCTTACGACAATCAAATACCCTTAGACAGGCAAGTATATTACCACAACAGCTTATATTTTACTATTATATTTTAGCTTATGGCCATTTAATAAAACTAAGCACCCAAAAGCCTGTTTATTAATACTAACGAAAAGGTCATTACAAAAAGCGCAACCGTTTCCACGACACCCAGGACAACCAGATAATTACCGAATCCTTTTCCGGTTTCTCCCATGGCGTCTGCTGCGCAGGCGCCGGCCTTACCCTGCATCCAGGCCGATACACCCATGGCCGAACCGCAAAAAATACCTATGCTTAGAAAATAGAGCCCGTTTTGCGCAGAGGCTTGAGCCATCTTATTCATTACAATCATGCCGTATATGGTCTGGGTAAGAGGGGCGCCTACAAAGG
>JAHKBC010000329.1 GCA_018825725.1 Candidatus Omnitrophota bacterium | reverse complement strand
TTTTAGATTTTTCTTTTTTGATTTGAGGTTCATTCTGCCTCTGGCATTGCTGGGCATGGTTAGCCGTATTAGAGAATACAAGAAGTTATTTTTGTTGTATCTGGCGGTAGTAGTTTTTTCTTTAAGCATAGTGCCATTTTATATTAACAGCCGTTATCGTATAACCATAGTTCCGTTTTTGGCGATTTTTGCTGCTTATGGATTTTTTAATCTGATTAACGCAATTAAGGCAAAAAGACACCGCTACTATTCAATGCTTGTCTTGTTTTTACTTGTTTTCTCGTGGTTAGTAAATTTTAACCCTTTGTTTTTAGGCAGCAATAGTGTTTCGAGCCGTGTTCAAAGTTTTAACACGCACTATTTCCTGGCGCAGGAGTACTATCAGAGAAAGGATCTTCTTCGGGTGCTGCAGGAGTTAAACACAGCCTCTTTATTGAATCCTAAGAGTAAGAAAGTATTATTTTTTCAAGGGGTAGTGTATTTTGAGCTGGAAAAATTAAACGAAGCCGAGGGCAAATTTAAGGCAGCTTTAGAAGTATATCCATTGGAGGTTGATGCCTATCAGAATCTCGGCCTTATTTATCTGCGCCAGAATCGCTTAGGCGAAGCAAAAGAGATGTTTAAAAAAGTTATCTCTTTGGATCCAAAGGATATTGCTGCGCATTTTGAAATGGGGAGAATTTATAAGCAAAAAGGAGATTTTGCTAAAGCTGAGAAAGAATTAAATTTTGTTCTACAAAAAATAAACCCCTGGCGTACAGAAGAAATAGCGCTTATTAAGAATGATCTCTTGAGCCTTAAAAAATGAAAAAAAACATAATATTCTTAGTTGGCCCAACCGCAGTAGGCAAGAGCGAGTGCGCGGTAAAATTTGCCAAAAAAATAAACGCTGAGATTATCTCTTGCGATTCCATGCAGATTTATAAGGGTATGGATATTTTAACTTCCAAGCCTCATCTGGTATTGAGAAAAAAAATACCCCATCATCTTATAAGCTTAATTTCACCTCAGAAAGAATTCAATGCTTCGCAGTACCGTAAAATTGCAATAAGAGAAATCGGAGAGATTTACGATAGGGGAAAAATTCCTTTGTTTGTCGGAGGTACAGGCCTGTATATGTCAGTGCTCATTGACGGTATATTTGATTTAAAGACGGAAAATAAGATTATACGCAGCCACCTGGAAAAAGAAGCTAAGGCTAAAGGAAGCAGCCATCTTTACAAAAAGCTTAAAAAGATTGATCTATTGGCAGCGCAAAAGATACATCCTAATGACCTCAAAAGGATTATTCGTGCCCTGGAGGTTTTTGAAGTTACCGGCAGTAGGATCTCGGAACTACAGACTCAAAAGCATGGTTTGGGAGAAAACTATGATATAAAAATATTCTGCCTGGATATGGGGCGCCAGGAATTGTATAAGAAAATTAATGCGCGGGTTGAAAGGATGTTTAAACAGGGCCTGGCTGCTGAGGTTAAGAAATTACTAAAGCTTAAATTAAGCCGCACTGCGCGTTACGCAATCGGGTTGAGGGAGATTAAAAGGTATCTTGACGGCGAGTATGATTTAGAGTCTGCTAAAGAATCAATCAAGCGCAATACCCGTAGGTATGCCAAAAGGCAACTTACCTGGTTTAGAAAGGATAAAAGAATTAGATGGATAAAGGTGGAAATTGACGATAGCCCTAAGGTAATAGCAGAGAGAATTATAAGATTATTGTAGTTTTTAGGGTTTGGCTATATAATCATCTGTAAAATAACTTTTTGGCTAAATGTCGAATAAAAGAGAGGCGGGTTAAATCAATTAATGGAGAAAGTATTATTAATAACTGTTGACCTGGAGTCGGATGCCGAACGTTGGCCGGTAGACGATATTGCCCAGGAATTGGGAGAGTTGGTTTTGGCTTGTAAAGCAGAGGTAGTGGATAATATTATTTCTGTCCGCAAAAAAGCCACGCCGAATTTTTTTATCGGCAGAGGCAAAGCCCAGGAGATAGGTTTAATCAGCGAAGAGTTAGGCGCGGATACGGTTATATTCAGCCATGATTTATCCGGGACACAGCAGAGGAACTTGGAAGAGGCTATCGGTAAAAAGACCATTGATCGCACACAGTTGATTTTGGATATATTTGCCAGGCATGCCAAGAGCCCTGAAGGAAAGATGCAGGTGGAACTCGCTCAATTACAATACTTGATGCCCAGGTTAGTGGGAAAGGGGCTAATTTTATCCAGGCTGGGTGGTGGTATCGGTACCCGTGGCCCAGGGGAGCAAAAATTAGAGGTTGACCGCCGTAGGATCCGCCAGCGTATTGAAAATTTAAAAGATGATTTAAAACATTTAACCCTACACAGGCAAACGATACGCAAGAAAAGAAGAGAAAATCGGGTCTCTTCCGTCGCCCTGGTAGGTTATACCAATTCCGGTAAGTCTACATTATTGAATGCCCTGACCTCGGCAGGGCAGATTGTGCATGATGCTTTATTTACAACCCTTGACCCTTTGACAAAAAATTTAAAATTGCCAAACGGAGAAAGGATAGTGATATCGGATACCGTAGGTTTCTTGCATAAATTGCCGCATAACTTGATCGAAGCTTTTAAAGCTACTCTGGAAGAGGTAAAAGAGGCGGGCCTATTAGTGCATGTTTTGGATGCCGCGCATAGCAAAGTCTATGAAAGGCATAAAGCGGTGATGGATGTTTTGAATGAGTTGAGTCTAAATAATATTCCCATTATAACCTGTCTGAATAAGACGGACCTGTTGGAAGATAAGGTGTGGCTTGCTAATCTTAAAGCAGATTTTGTAAATACGGTAGAGATATCGGCAAAAGAGAGGAGTAATCTCGATGGATTGCTTGATAAAATACAAAACAGCCTGCCGCAAGAGATGGTTTCTGTTGAACTGTTAGTTCCTCACTCCAAAATGTCATTAGTGGATTTATTTTACCGACAGGGCAAGGTTTTGGATATTAAATACCTGCAAAAGGGAGTTAAACTTAGGCTTAACCTGCCCAAGCCTATCTATCAGAAGATAGCCAGGGATCCCTCGATTGTAATATATTGAGAACTAGGAAGAAGGGGAGCGTAGTTTACAACTGTTAGAATATCTAATTATTTAATAAATAAATACTTGACAGAATAATTAGTTTATGTTATGCTTACAACAGTGAACAAGATAGTCCTCTGCCTGAACATCTAAAAGGAAGGGGCTAAATGCGCCTAGCGGCGCAGGTGTGTGCTCTCCCGCATTGCGGGATTTCGCTGAATGCCTGCCTACGGCAGGCGTAATTTAGGTGCTCAATGCCAATATACGATATACAGATTAGTCCTGATGAACCGGTATATGTGATAAGCGTAGTGAGTAAATTAGTTGATTTACCTGTCTGGACCTTAAGACAACTAGATAAGCAAGGAGTTGTTTGTCCGGAAAGAATCGGCAAAAAGAGCAGGTTATACTCTTTGAAAGATATGAAGCGACTGGAATATATACACTATCTTATGGAAGAGAAGCGAGTGAATATCAGGGGAATCAAAATAATTTTAGAGTTAGAGTATAAAGAAGAATAATTTTTTTTGAGGTTTTATTAGCAGTCTCTTAAAAGAGTGCTATCTAATAAAAGAGGAAAAGATGAAATTAGAAAAGTTAACTCAAAAATTACGTGAAGCTTTAGAAATAGCAGTTCATCTGGCTGAAAGTAAGAAAAATCAGCAGATTGAACCGGAGCACCTTATTTTTTCTTTATTA
>JAHKBC010000349.1 GCA_018825725.1 Candidatus Omnitrophota bacterium | reverse complement strand
GAACGCTTACCCGAGAGCGTCAGGAACGGTATAACGGATGGGTCGATTACGATAAACAGGGAGGAACTGGAGAGTCAGCTGGAAGATCTTGAAACAGCAAAACCACAGGCCGAGCTTGTCTATGAGGCACTATCCGTACTTGCGGAATGCGCGCGCGCGAATCTACAGCTTGTTAAAGAAAACAAACAGGGCATAGAGATATTCGCTTCCACAGATTTAATCCTTACCATAGTGAAGAACATCCTGTCGTTTGGCATGAAATTCGGTTCCAAGGCCGATCCGCATGAGGTCATGAAAGCCATGCTTGCCGAGGACGAGCAGATTTTTAACAAAGTTGATTTTGCAATAGAGTATGAAAGGACGAGAGAAGAGGCGGAAGAATTTCTCGAAAAGGTATTGGTCGCCAGAGGCGTTTCAGAGAATGAGGAAGAGAAAAGGAAGCTGGAAGAGATGGCGCGCGTTTTCGCCGTTAAAGCCCTTTCGTTAGGTGTTAAGCTTGACGGTGTCAGGGAAAGGGCGGCAGAGGAGATAGAGAAGGCACTCGGGCAGAAAAGAAAACTCGTGTCCGCTGCGGCAGAAGGGATGCAGGAAAAAGATCCGGAACAGTTTAAGAGGTTAGCAGAGGCGGCCTACAGGTCGGGTATTGATGTGCCGTCCGTGATTGCCGGCGCCCGCAGGCAGAAAGAGCTGGAGTCCGCGGTTGTCACGTATTATTCCGGAGAAGGCGCCCACCGCATGGTAATGCAGACGTATCATCCGAGCGCGACATATGACAGCACAACCGATGTTAATCTGCAGGGCGCCCACATGACTGAAAGAGGGCCGGATTACCAGCTGGATATTGACCAGGCATGGCGCTCTGACGGTGAGGGTGAATGGGAAAGAGAGGTTAGGGCTGTCGGTGAACGTGTTGTGGGAACGCCCATAGGCGGGCTTACAGTAAGGCTGGATACGTCTGCAGCAGCGGACGATAGTTTCGGGATTTCCGGGACGGACGGATGGTCGACAAAGCTGGCCTTTGACCTGGAGCAGCGTTTTGGGCCTGACGGCGTGAACAGGGTAAACGAGAATTTTGAAATACGCAAGGGCGAAGAGGGATATACATATGTGCTCGGAACGGGCATAGAATGGGTCAATAAGAAGGCGAAGGTTGATACAGGCGTTATCATAGCTCCTGACGGTACTGCTGCCTATTATGTTAGCGGCAGAAAGATGTGGGAGACGGCAGACCTCGGATTTACCATATCAAATGAGTATATGCAGATAAACGGTTATAAAGAGCAGGGCAGATGGCGGTTTCAGGGAGCGTTTAATTACGATTACGCCACAAGCGAAGGCGGAATGGCCGGCGATGTAAGCGTGAAGAGGATCGGTGAAGCGTTTGACGCGGAAATCGGGACACTGTTTTCAGATGAGTCTTTTACACCGTATGCGAGACTCAAGACAGGGTTTGGCAGGGCCGGAGACATGAAGGACGAATTTGGCAGGGTTAACCGCAGAGGCACGATATTCTTCGAGATCAGGAACCCCGAACAAGGGCCGCAGGCGGATGTGAGGGTCAGTTACGGCGGCGCGAGATGGTTCTGTGAGGCGGCCGCGTCTTTTACCCAAGTGTCGGATGGAAGCGATATAGGTTTTGGAGCAAGGGGCGGGAGGAAGTATGGAGAGGAAAGCGAGGTTACGGGTGGTTATGATTTTGCCATGAGCCCGTCCGGTGAGATGCGGCATGAGGCCTCTGTCAGGTTTGGTTACAGGGAACTGGGGGTGCGGCTGGGGGTTGAAAGCTCTGGGGGTACAGGAACAGATTTTATGGCCGGAGTCGGCGGTTCCTTATTAAATGATGTCACCGGGAGAGGGGAAGTAAATTACAGCGCTGACGTAAGGGCGGACGGGTCGCTTGGATTTGAACTTTCATACGCTCAAGGCGGCAGCAGGTTGGCGGACATTACTATGGGCGATACATCTAAAGCTGTTTACGGCGACATGGCCGTTGCCGGTGGAGAAATATTGCCGGTAAAAGCGATACCGTATAAACCCGCTGAAGCGCTTAAAGAAAAGGGCATGGGGCTTGGCATACCTGAAGAAGGCCGGACGAGAGTTACACGGCCGGTAATAAATATGGAAGAGATTAAGGGCGCTATTGAAAAGATCGAGGCGGGTAACGCGGGCGCGGCCCGGGCTGTAAGCGGGATGAGTAAGATAGTAACGGGCACGATAGCGGGAATGAAAGGGACGATATCTCCTGATGATGTGGGGCCGGGTAAGGAATGGATTCCTGCCGGGACGACCAAAAGCGGCAAGCCTCTGGCGGTAAATGCGACACTTCCTACTGTTGAAGCGATCTACGATGAAAAGACAGGACATTATGAGATTTATGGGGGAGGCATGTACATAGACCGGGATAAGGATTCCGGAGTTAAGCAGAGGGTGGATAGTGACCTCGCGGATCTGGAGGATTTATTAAAGAAGTGGCAGGATGGTTACAGTGAAAGGGCGGAATTAATAGCTAAACTAAAAGAAAAGAGAGAGCTTACAGCCGCCGAAGCGGCAGGCCTTCATGAGGCAATACAATATTCGGTTAACGGGCTCAAGGGCTTAAAAGATAAAGCGGAGGCATTAAGGAAAGACATAGCTGATCTCATGGCGGGGATTAAGGCCGCGAACAAGGAAGAAGAGGCCTATGTTAACCGCTTAAGGGATGAACTCGGTAAGATAGCCGAAAAGCTGGATACAACGCTTGATGAGATAGACCGCGTGCTGGAACAGCTTGACGAGGCGCTCGCGCAATATGAGAAGATCGCCGGAGTAGCGGCCGAAAAAATAGCGCCGGCAGAAGAACGCCTGAAGGCTGATATTCCCACCTGGGAAGATGCCGGAAAGAACGTTATAAAGGATAAAGCCAATTTTAAGGTCAACGTAATACAAATGGCAAACGGCGTGATGGGGAGAGTAGCTCAATATGAACAGAAGTGGAACGCAATCAAGGCCGATCTGGATGAAAAGGATCAGCAGGAACTCGAGGTCATAAAGAGTGATATAAGGAGTAAGTTGTCATATCTTACCGCGCCGGACCAGCTTGCGAACGTGACAGAGCATTGGGCGGGGATACTTCTCATGGCGAAGAAAGAGGGTGTAGAGAAATTTAATGAAGTGAATGGGTTGATCGATAACTGGGTATATCTTATTAATGAGACAGGGCTTAAGAATTACCTTCACTCTGATAAGGATATTGACGTGCTGGATGAGAATGACAG
>JAHKBC010000328.1 GCA_018825725.1 Candidatus Omnitrophota bacterium | reverse complement strand
GATGCGAACGCCGAGTTTGACCATCCTTCCACGATTAATGTCATTACCTCTGCCATAAAATCCCAGGGTTTTAAAGTAAAAAAAATCGGAAATGTTTTTGGCCTCATGGAGGCTTTGGATAGCCTGGATGTAGATATAGTCTTTAATATGTCCGAAGGAATCTCCGGCCGGAACCGCGAATCACAAGTTCCCTTGCTGTTAGAAATGAAAGGGATACCTTTTGTAGGCGCGGATTCGCTTTCTCTGGGGATGTCGCTAGATAAGGTGATTGCCAAGAAAATATTTATTGCCGAAGGAATTCCTACCCCGGGGTTTTTTGAAGTTAAGCCTCAAGACCCCGCTTTTAATCTGGATTACTTGAATTTTCCTTTAATTGTCAAGCCGCGTTTTGAAGGCTCATCAAAAGGTTTAAGTGAGTCCTCGCGGGTTGAGAATACCGACGAGCTGAAGAAGCAGATCGACTATGTAATCTCTGCTTATAAACAACCTGCCTTGATCGAAGAATTTATTCGCGGCGAAGAATTTACCATTGCTGTCATTGGTAATGATCCTCCGGAAGCAATGCCTGTAGTCCAGATCAAGATAGAAGGAAGGCTGCATTTAGATGATAGGTTTTATACCTTTGGGCACATTAAAGACGACAAATTAGAATATGTCTGCCCAACCCATATAAAGAAAGAGTTAAAAGACAGGCTCTGTGAATTGGCTATAAAGACCTATAACGCTATCGAATGCCGGGACTTCGGAAGGATTGATTTTCGGGTCGATAATAAAGGCAAGATCTATGTATTAGAGATTAATCCTTTGCCTTCTTTGTCTACGGAAGATGTTTTTATGCTGGTGGCTAAGGCCCAGGGCTCTACCTATGAAGAGATTATCGGAAGAATATTAAGGTGTGCCCTTAAAAGGTACAATATAGAATAGATAAATAAACGTATGAACGTGGTGCTGACCTATAACCTCAAAAAGAAAGACGCGACGAAGCCGGCGGACTATTTTTCGGAATTTGATTCTGAAGAGACTGTTAACGCTATCGCCTCAGCTCTTAAATCCCGGGGTCATACTATTGATTGTGTGGATGTGGAGCGCAAGGATATAATTTCATATTTTCGGAATAACCGCATCGATATGGTTTTTAATATTGCTGAAGGTACACGCGGAAGGTTCCGCGAGTCGGAGATCCCGGCCATATTAGATTATTTGAATATCCCTTATACCGGTTCAGGGACATTCTCTCTGGCCGTAGCTTTAAATAAGGCTTTGACAAAAAAGATACTCCGGGCAGAGAATATACCTACTCCTTTATTTCAGCTTTTTATAAAAGGCAATGAAAAATTGAACGCGGATTTGAAATTTCCCCTGATCGTAAAACCAAATTATGAAGGTTCAGCCAAGGGGATAAATTCGTCAAATGTGGTTCATGATCCGGCAGAGCTTTATAAAAAAGCCCAGGAAATAATCGGTCTTTATAATCAGGGTGTTTTGATAGAGGAATTTATTGAGGGAAAGGAACTGACTGTAGGAATATTGGAGAATGGTATACCTGCGATTTTACCGATTCTGGAGATAGATTTTTCAAGCTGTACTAAAAGCGGCGAGTATTTTTATTCATGGCGGATGAAAGAGTATCAGGGTGACAGCGAGCAGGGGCTTACTCCTACTTTCCATTGCCCGGCCAGGCTGGATAAAGAAACGGAAAAGCTGGTAAAGGATACTGCTCTTAGGACGCATCGCGCTATCGGTTGCCAGGATATGTCGCGCACGGATATCCGTTTGAATAAAGACAATGTTCCTTATGTCCTGGAGATTAATCCTCTGCCGGGATTAAATCCTAAAGAATCTAATTTTCCGCTTATGGTTAATGCAGCAGGAATAAAATATGACGAGATGATTGAGGCGGTATTAATGAGTGCCTATCAAAGGAGGAAACTGAGGCATGGATAATACAGCTCTAACCGAGCAGCAAAAAGTTATAACCGAAAATATAATTACGCAAAGGCTGGGTAAAAAGGCCCGGGATTATCAGCAGATCAGCCTCTATAAAGATGTTAATCCCCTGGACTGGGAGTCTTGGCATTGGCAGATGAAGAATAGGATAACCAGATTAGAGCAGATTACCCAGGTTATCAAATTGACACCTGATGAAGAAGAGGGGATCAAAAGCGCCAAAGGCAGAATGGCTATGGCGGTTACTCCATATTGGGCAACATTAATTGACGCCGAAGATTCGAACTGTCCTTTACGCCGGCAGGCCATCCCTACATCCCATGAATTTAAGATTGGCCCGCATGAGATGATTGACCCTTGCGGAGAGGATAATGATACCCCGGCATCGCACTTAGTGCATCGCTATCCTGACAGGATTCTGCTCCTGGCTACTGAATCCTGCGCTATGTATTGCCGCCATTGTACCAGGAGAAGGTTGGTTGGGCATGAAGAGAAACCGGAGAACAATTTGAGTAATAAATGGGAAGCGGCCCTTGACTACCTGCGCTCCAATAAAAAAGTCCGCGATGTTCTTATCTCAGGAGGAGACCCTCTTACATTAGAGGATGATGTATTGGAAGAGTTGCTTAAGAGCATAAGGAGTGTTTCTAATGTGGAATTCTTAAGGCTGGGAACTCGGGTTCCAGTAACCTTGCCGCAGAGGATAACCGAAAGCCTGATTAACATGCTGAAAAAATATGCTCCAGTCTGGATCAGTATCCACTTTAACCACCCCAAAGAGATTACCAGGCGCTGCAAGATAGCCTGTGACATGCTTGCTGATGCAGGTTTTCCCTTAGGAAGCCAGACGGTTCTTTTGCAAGGTATTAATGATCGGCCCTATATTATGCGTAAACTTATGCATGAGCTTCTTAAAATAAGGGTACGCCCTTATTATATCTACCAATGTGATCCGGTAAGAGGGACAAGCCATTTTCGCACTCCGGTTGCTACGGGCATCAATATTATTGAGAAGCTCCGCGGGCATACTACGGGCTATGCTGTTCCTACTTATGTGATTGACGGCCCCGGAGGCGGTGGTAAAATTCCCGTAGGCCCCAATTATATACTTTCTCAGGCCAAGGGTAAATATGTCTTGCGTAATTACCGGAGCAAGATCTACACCTATCTGGAATAATAAAAAAAGCCATATCACTTTTTTATTCCTTGACCCGCCTACCCCTTTATATTAAAATAAATAGGTTATTTCTGGATTAAATCCTTATAGCTAATAGATATTTATGCCTCATAAGGCATTTTTTAGAATTTCGCTTCAAACATTATTCTAAAGGCGGATACCCTAAAATATCTTTTAATAAAAGGAGCCAAAGCTATGGATGCGCAGAATAAAAGAAACCTCATTCTTTTAGGTCATGCCCAGTCTGGAAAAACCTCCCTCGCCGAAAGCCTGCTCTTTAAATGCGGCGCTATCTCACGAAAAGGGAGCGTGTTAGAAGGTAACTCCGTCAGCGATTATAACTCAGATGAGATAGAGCGCAAGAGTTCTATCAATGCCAGTTTCCTAAATTGTAGTTATCAAGGGGTGCAGATCCAGATGATAGATACCCCTGGTTATGCGGATTTCTACGGAGATGTGTTAGCTTGTGTCAGGGCCGTGGATAATGCAGTTATAGTGGTGGATGCTTCTTCAGGGGTAGAGGTGGGTACAGAAAAGGCCTGGAATCTGGCTGAAGAGAATAATCTGCCTCGGATTATATTTGTCAATAAAACCGATAAGCCGGAGTTAGATTTAGGCAAAGTTACCCAAGAAATAAAGGATAATCTTTCCAAGAAAGTGGTAGCGTTAGGCTCTGGAAATACCGAGGAGTTGACAGAATTAGTCGCTGAAACCGACGACCAGCTTTTAGAAAAGTATTTAAGCGAGGGAAAGCTTTCTCCCGAAGAAATTAATAGGGCCCTGGCCAAGGCCGTAGCTTCAGGCAAGATATTCCCTATAGTTTTTGGTTCTGCCATCGGCGATAAAGGGCTCGATGAATTATTCAGGGTAGTCAAAGATTACTTGGCTTCTCCTCTGGATAGGCTGCCTATGGAATTGCAGGAAGGTCAGCTCGCCTTTAGCGAGACATCT
>JAHKBC010000327.1 GCA_018825725.1 Candidatus Omnitrophota bacterium | reverse complement strand
GGGATAAATTCTCCTCTTTTGGCAACAATGACACGCGTAGGTTTGTCATCACCCTGGGGTTCGTAGATACGCACATTGATAAGTTTGTTCTGTTCTATGGAATAGATAAAAAGGATGTAACGCTCAAATGAATTAATAAAGACTCCTGGCTCCAGAGCAGCTGCAGGATTTTTTACTCCTACTTCGAAAAGAGTTTTTCTAGTAGCAAAGTGGGCGTAAGGTATGACCCGGTCATTAAATAAGACCAGTATCAGGCTTAAAATAATTCCGAGGATCAAAAGTGGAATGATGAGTTTAGTAATATTGATACCCGAGGCCTTGATAGTCGTTATCTCGTTATCGCTGGATAGCCTACCTAAAGAAAGAAGCACTGCTAAGAGCACCGCGGTAGGCAGCGTATAGGTTAAGAGGCTGGGAATCATAAGGAGGAATAATTTTCCGACAGTAAGGATATCCACTCCTTTATCAATAACCAATTCTGCTATTTTTACCAGGTTTCCCAGGATCATAGCAAAGGTCAAGACACAAAGGGCTAGAAATAAAGGGCCTAAGAATTCTTTAAGAAAATATTCTCTGAGTATCTTCATTGTAGATTTATGTGCTCGCTTAGTTGGCCAGGGTCAATACCAAAACCTGTTTAGCTTGGCCCTGTGATTTGAGTAACAGGGCTGCTTCTGATAAGGTGGCGCCTGTGGTTAAAACATCGTCGATAATAAGAATATTTTTACCTTTGGCTATCTCGCTATTCTTTAAAGTAAAACAACCTTTAATATTTGTAAAACGTTTTAGATCATCTAACTCTGTCTGGGAGCGAGTATGGCGGTTACGTACAAGGATATCTTTGACTACTGTCTTTGAGAATCTCGCGCCTATATAATTACCGAGAATTTCTGCCTGGTTGAATTCCCGTTCCCGCCTGCGCGTAGCGGATAAGGGAATAGGTATAATAAAATCTACCGTGTTTATCGGAAGCTCGTATTCATTGACAAAGTTAACTATTATTCCGCAAAGATATTCCGCCAGATGCTTTTTACCGCTGTATTTAAACTGATGGATTAGTTCCTTGATTACCCCTTCGTAGATACAGGGAGCAAAGGCCCGGTCAAAATTAAGTTTTTTCTTGCTGCAAAGGCGGCAGATTTTATTATTAATACCTTTTTTACCCAGGTTCCTGCCGCAGTGAAAACAAAAGGGGGGAAGATTAAACTTGATTTTATCCCGGCATCCTGAGCAGAGTATCTGTTTTTGCTGCTCTTGCGGTAATCTTTTTCTGCAAGCCAGGCAGATTGCCGGATAAAGTAAATCCAGGAATCCCTTAATAAGCCCTTTAAACATCCACCATATAATAACAATTAAATAGATAATTGTCAAAAGAATTGACGGATATGGATACTTCTTGTAGTAAAAAGAGGCTATGCTATAATACAGTAAAAAAACAGACTGAGAAAAGGTTGCTGGAAATGCATATTACGCTAAGTAAAATTCAAGAGATTGCGGACAAGGTACTTTTTCCTCCGCACAGGAAAATATGGCATCTTTATATCGTCATCACTATCTTGTTTGTCCTTCCAATACTATGTTTATCCTTTTTTACTTTGTTTGACACATATCGCAGTGCCACTAAATTTGCACTCTCGGAGAATAAATCAGAGGCTTTTCTTATCGCAAATATTTTGAGGGAAAGATTGGATTTGCTGGCTGAATTTGGCGCAGCCATTGCTCAGAGGCCGGACCTCATTAACTCGGTTAAGGAATGCAGGTGGGATGAAGCTATCAAGGCAGTTGATCGTGTTCCGTTGGATTTTGAATATGTTGACCGGGTACTATTGGTAGATAAACAGGGAGTTGTAAAAGCACAGGTCCCGAATTATCCAAATTATGTTGGTTTAAAACGGTCTGATACCGGTTGGTATCGCGGCGTAACCAGGCAGTGGCAAACAACCGTTTCCCAGGTTTATGTCGATCCTATTATACCTAATAGAAATATCATTTCTGTTGCTGTTCCGATAAAAATATTATCCAGCCTTATAAGTTATGACGTGGATAATACCTATGATGCGGGAAACCCGGAGCAGTTTGGAGGCATACTTCTACTTCATGTCCCGGTAAAAATATTTGCTAACCTGGTAAAGGAAGAATCAATGGTTGACCCCGGTGAATTTATTTATATTGTTGATGATTCCGGGAATTTAGTGGCTCATCCTAAATTTCAAGAGATTAGTGGGATTATTGATTATAAGCAAGCCCCCGTGGTGCAAAAGCTTCTTGCCGGCAAGCATGGATCTGAAGTAAACTACAATCCCATCGAGAAAGAAAAAAGAGTGGTTGCCTTTGAATGCGTTCAAAAATACAGATGGGGCGTAGTAGTAGTTAAACCATACGTTCTTGCTTTTGCGGAGAGAAATAAAAGTATTAAGAGCGTGGTAATCATCTATTCAATCGCGCTTATATTGTCTCTATTTGTGGTTGTGCTGATTGTATTTGTTCTTGCGGAGCGTAGGCGCATCGATGTACTTAAGGATGATTTTGTCAGCACCGTTTCGCATGAAATACGTAATCCGCTTTTTGCTATTCGTGAATCAGTTGCCCAGGTAACCGAAGGTATCCGGGGGCCAATTACCAAAGAACAGAATGATTTTCTTGTAATTGCACTTACCAGCATTGACCGGCTCTCCAGGATTATAAATGATCTTCTAGATGTTTCCAAGATGGAAGCGGGTAAGTTGAGGCTAAATTTTAAATGGTGTAATATTGTTGAAACATCAAGGCGCGTTTCATCTGTTTTCTTATCTCAGGCTAAAACTAAGGGTGTTGAAATAAGAGAAAGGTTACCCGTTGAGCCAGCTTATATTTTTATTGATGAAGGAAGAGTTGAGCAGGTATTTTTTAACCTTATCAGTAACGCGCTTAAATTTACACAGCGTGGTTTTATTGAAGTAGAGATTATTGATAAAAAAGATGCTGTTGAATGTTTGGTTTCAGATTCTGGGATCGGAATTCACAAGGAACAATTAAGCGGAATTTTTTCGAAATTGAAGAAGTATGTTTCCACTAGCCGCGGCCGGGGCAAGGGAACAGGATTAGGATTGGCTATTACCAAAGAAGTCATCTCAATGCACGGAGGGAACATCTCAATAGCAAGCACAGTGGATAAGGGCACTACGGTTACCTTTTCCCTGCCAAAATATTCACCACAAGAGGCAACTGCCCGGTTTCTAGATAACGTGATTCCAATTGGCAACAAAAAAAGGTCTCTGGAAATGATCTTTTACGATATTGGTGATTTGGGGAGGCTGAAGTCAAAACTTGGAAACGAGAAAACAGTTTTTATCAGGTATAAATTAGTGAAGCTTATATATGTTAATATCCGCCGTGTTTCAGGAGATATATTGTTAATAGGCGAAAATGCATTTCTTATTCTTTTGCCTCAACTTGATGCGGCGCAT
>JAHKBC010000033.1 GCA_018825725.1 Candidatus Omnitrophota bacterium | reverse complement strand
ATAACCTCTTTATCTTTTACCACATAATCTACGTCGTTCTTAAAATGTTCCCTGGCCCTTAGAGCGTTAATAGTATGATGCCTATGCTCCATAGTATCCAGGCTGTGCAGATTATCTATCCCCCAGAGCCTGGCTGCTTGGGCTTCCCCCTCTTCAGTCAAAGAAATGGTCTGAGCCTTTTCATCGGCAGTATACATAAACCCTTTGGACAACTCCTGCTTCTTGGAACTATCTTCCATATCTTCGTTGACTACGCGCCTGCCCTTTAATTGATCGGCAATCTTTTTGGCAATATAGTATTTGTCAGTAGATTCCTCAGTCGGCCCGGAAATTATTAATGGCGTACGCGCCTCATCAACAAGAATAGAGTCTACTTCATCCACAATCGCGTAATAAAACGCTCTCTGCACCAAATCCTTAAGAGAATACTTCATATTATCCCTGAGATAGTCAAAACCAAACTCATTATTCGTGCCATATGTAATATCTGCCGCGTAAGCCTGGCGCCTTTCTTCATCAGACATATTATGCTGAATAACGCCTACAGAAAGCCCTAAAAATTCAAAGACCGGCCCCATCCATTCCCGGTCCCTGCGAGCCAGGTAATCATTAACGGTTACAATATGCACGCCTCTGCCTAGTAAAGCATTCAAATAAGCCGGTAAAGTAGCAACTAAGGTTTTGCCCTCACCCGTCGCCATCTCTGCAATCCTTCCTTCATGCAGGATAATTCCTCCGGCAATCTGGACATCAAAGTGCCGTAGTTCGATAGCGCGTTTACTGGTTTCCCTGACCACAGCAAATGCCTCAGGCAACACCGGAGAAAAAACTTTATTTTGGATAACTTTTATCTTTTCCTTAATCTTATCCCGGTCTTCAGGAATGGTAATTGTAGCCAAAACATCTTTTAACTCTTTTATCTGCGGCCCTAATGTCTTCTCCTGTTCTAAAATAATCTCCCTGAATTCCCCGGTCTTGGCCTTAAGCTCGGCATCAGTAAGTTTCTCCAATTTAGCTTCATATTTATTGACCTCGGCGACAGCATGGCTTAATTCCACAATCTTATCTATGGAAGACAGGGGCATTTCCGCATATAAACTAATCTTTATACCCGGATAAAGCCTGTTTATCAAACGTTGTTTATTATTAAGCAATAATTTTTTGTAAAATGAGAACATGTTATTTTTGCGCCGCGTTCTTAAGGTATGCTTCAATAAAAGAATCGAGTTCCCCATCCATCACAGCAGCTACATTCCCAACTTCATAGCCTGTGCGATGGTCCTTTGCCAGGCTATAGGGATGCATGACATAGCTCCTTATCTGGCTGCCCCATTCAATCTTCTTTTTATCGTTTGCACCAATTTGTTTTTGAAACTTCTCCTCATTCTTCTGCCGCTCCAACTCATAGAGGCGCGCCTTCAAGATTTTTAGAGCCGTTTGTTTATTTTGATATTGAGAACGCTCATTCTGACATTGTACTACTAACCCTGTAGGCAAATGCGTAATCCTTATGGCAGTATCCGATTTTTGCATATGCTGCCCGCCTGGCCCGGAAGCCCTAAAAGTATCAATAGACAGTTCTTTTTCTTCAATTTTAATATCCAAATCCTCCTGAATCTCCGGAATCACATCCACCGAGGCAAAAGAAGTATGCCTGCGTTTATTGGCGTCAAAAGGCGAAATACGCACTAGTCTATGTACGCCTTTTTCAGCCTTTAAATAACCATAGGCAAATGGCCCGCTAATAAGAATAGTGACATTTTTTATACCGGCTTCTTCTCCGTAAAGTATATCCGTAGTTGCAACCGCGCAGTTTTTCCTCTCTGCCCAACGCACATACATCCTTAAAAGCATGCTCACCCAATCGCAAGACTCCGTACCACCGGCTCCGGCATTAATACTAAGAATAGCGTTATTAGAATCAAACTCACCACCCAAAAGAGCTATTGACTCCTGGGCATTAATTTCATCGGTGAGTAAATTTAAATCTCCTTCCAAATCCGCAATCAAATCCCGGTCTTTGGCTTCGGCCATTTCGAACAATTCTTTTAATTCCTGGAATTTAATAAAAGCTTTTTCCCAGGGCTCGATGGCCGCTTTTAGAAGCTTTAATTCTCTGACTATTTTGCGGGATTTCTCTTCATTATTCCAGAAACCGGCTTCAGACATCTGCCGAGAAAAATCAGTTATTCTTTGCCTTTTGTTTTCCAGGTCAAAGATAACCTCTTAGTTGTTCGAGGCGGGTACTTAAAGAAAGCAGTTTGATCCTTATCTCTTCCGACAACATAAACTTTACCTTTGTCCTTTCTTAATACCTCTAAGCGACAGAAGAAACTCATCTTTACTGTCAGAGAAATTAACCGCTTCCTCTTCGGAAACCTTGCCCTCTTTGACTAATTTTACCAGAGATTGATTAAAGCTCTGCATCCCGAATATTTCTCCGTCTTCAATATAGGCATTTATCTCCCAAAGTTTTCCCTCTCTTATCAAGCGGCTGATAGTGGGAGTCAGAAGCATTACCTCGTAAGCCGGTATGCGGCCCGAACCATCCTTAAGAGGAACAAGCCGCAAAGATATAACCCCTTTTAATAAAAGAGATAACTGCGTCCTTATCAAGGAGTGGTAGTGAGTGGGAAAAAAATTAATAATACGCTCTATGGTCTGGGCGGCATTAACGGTATGGATAGTACTCAAAACCAGGACCCCTGTCTCAGCGCTAGTCACGGCCGCAGACATGGTTTCATAATCGCGGATATTACCCACATATATTACATCCGGACTCTGCAAAGTAAATGCCCTTAGGGCTGCCGGATACGAAAAAACGTCTTGATTTAATTCTCGTTGGTTGATAATCGAACTCTTATCCTGAAAGGTAAATTCAATTGGCTCTTCGATAGTCAATATATGCTTATTACAGTTAGCATTAATATACTCGATCATGCTGGCAATGGTTGTTGATTTACCCGAACCCATAGTCCCTGTCAACAAAACCATCCCCCTCTGTTCAAGGCTGAGTTTCTTAAGAATGGCTGCTGGCAGATTATAGCTCTCCATAGTATCAATGCTATTGGGTATACACCTAATGACTATGGAGGGGGTATTGCGTTGCATAAAGATATTTACGCGAAAGCGATTGCAAAATTCATGAGAATAATAAGCAAAATCTACATCCATATGTTCCTGGAAAAAGTTTTTTTGCTGTTCCGAGACTATCGCAGAAAAGGTCTGTTCCATATCCTGTACGCTGATACGCGTATCGGGTATCTCTGTCACCTTACCATAGATACGCAGATATAAATTTGCCCCAACCCTATAAAATAAGTCTGAAGCCCCTTTTTCCAGTAAAAGCCTCAAAGCATCATTAATATTCATGCCTTACTCCTTAATTTTCCCAGTACGGATAATTATTGCTAAGCTTTCTTATTATACCACCATAGAATTATTTTGCGTATTAAAAATTTAAGCTTCTAAACTATCCTTTTAGGATACGTTTGATTTCATTTTCTAGAACCAATAGTAATCTCTTATTACTTACACCTTGGCTATATCCACCCAAACTTTTATCGCTCTTAACTACCCTATGGCAGGGAATAATCAGAGGATACGGATTATTTTTCAGTATTTGGCCTACTGCCCGAAAGGCCCTGGGCCTGCCGGATTTATTGGCGACCCATTTATAAGTCCTCACCTGGCCCATGGGTATGCCTAAAACAACTTTATAAACTTTAATAGCAAAACTAGTCATCGCTGAATTTATATACTCCTAGACCTTTACCTATTTATTGCCCAATATTTTCTTTCGACGCAGCAGATGGTGGTATTTCAACGCAAACCTATGCGCCTCATCACGGATGCGCCGGATAAGGTTCAGTGCCGGAGTCTCTTGATTTAATTTTAAAGGCGCTACATTGTTATTCAAGTATATATTCTCTTTATCCTTGGCAATACTCATTAAAGGTAGGTCTATATTTAATTTCCGTAGCTCCTCTTTAGCCGCTGATAGATGCGCCCTGCCGCCATCGATCAAGACCAAGTCCGGCAGGGAACCGGCTTCTTCTTTCAAGCGCAGATAACGCCTCCTGACAATCTCCCGAATCATAGCGTAATCATCGATTTTCAAGACTGTCTTAATCCTAAAACGCCTATAATTACTCTTATCGGGAAACCCACGGTAGAAACTCACCATTGACCCGGTTGCTTCCTGCCCTGAAATATTGGAAATATCAAATGCCTCTATTCTTAATGGTATCCTACTCAACTTAAGGAACAGCTTTAGATCCAATAACTCATCATGACTGCGAGATTCAGTGCCTGACTGCCGCAAAACACTCAAAGCATCAATCTGATCCTTGATCCTGGATGCCTCTTCATACTCACGTTTTCTGGATCTATCTTGCATCTTTTCACCCAGCCGATTCAATAAATCCTGATGCCGAGATTCAAAGAACATGCGTATTTCTTCTATAATATCCTGATAGTCTTTGCGGCTTATCTTACCCGCGCAGGGAGCAGGACAAAGTTTAAGCCGGTTATAAAGGCAGGGTTTTTTAGGCATCTTCTTGCAGGAACGAAAGCCGAAAACCTGGCGAATAACCTTAACTGCCTTACGCAGCATCTTGGCATTAATATAGGGCCCAAAATATAAACTCTCATCAGAGCCATCTTTATCTCTTTTACGATAAATATTAACAAGCGGGAAATCCTCATGAGTAATCTTAATCCAGGGAAAAGTTTTATCATCTTTTAAGTCTATATTGTAAATAGGTTGCTTTTGGCGGATAAGCGCTGCTTCTAAGAGCCTGGCCTGGACATCCGAAACTGATGTCAGGTAATCTATATCGGCAATCCGAGAAACTAAAGCTTGAGTCTTTACGTCAAGCGGACGGTTAAAATAGCTCTGCACCCTCTTTTTCAACAACTTGGCCTTGCCGATATAAATAATCCTCCCCCCGGCATCCTTAAATAAATAGACCCCGGGAGACATCGGCAATGCCGTAATTTTATCTTTTAATTCTTCTTTACCGTGCATTTTACGCATTTAAATAAAATCAGGTGGGTTATTATCGCTTGAGTTTTGTCGCTATTTCCTTACCTCCTGGACAAACGCTACCGAATTCTTTTATTGATTGGTCGAAAACAAGACTGCTCCGGGAAAACCTGCGAAAATTTGCGATGGGGAAAAAGTTTCATCAAGCGTGCATACTTGCCCAGTGATTGCATCTTCATACCTGGCTGAGGCAACGCCTGGGATTTTGACGACTGTATCTTTCCAGGTTCCTTCGCCAAAGAGAAACTCGCCTTCTTTCATTAAAGAACAAAAAAACCGCGGAACAACGATAATTGCCCGGCTGTTCTGATAATTAAGCGTATACGCAATAATATTATCCTTGCAAATCCCTTCTGCTTCCAAAGGCTGATAGGCAGCATTTTGAAAGACCACCTCGTATTTCTTACGGGCCCTTAATAAACGGTACAAAAGAAATAGCTTAAGTTCTCCATCCTCTTTATGCGAAAAGAGATCCCTAATTAGTTTCATAATATCTTGGCGCTTTTCTTTTATTAAATTCTGTAATATAGAACTGCGTTTCTGGAAATCAACCGGCCTGCGGTTGTCCGGGTCAACAAAGCTAAAATCCCACAATTCTGTTCCCTGATAAAAATCAGGTATTCCGGGAGCGGTCAATTTCAAAATAGCCTGCGTTAAAGAATTAAAAATACCATAATATGCTATTTTTTTCTGAAAAGGAATAAAATCTTTTAAGAAAAGATTATCGTCTGATTTTTTAAGAATGGAGCTTACGAATTCAACACTTGCCTCTTCGTAGGCAGTATCGGGTTTAATCCAAGCCGTGTGTCGTTTTGCCTCTCTTACAGCTTTAACTATATATTCCTTCATCCTTTCTACAAAAGAAGAATATTCCGGCTCCTCAAAAGGCAGCGAGCCTATAAGCGCCTGATAAATAAAATATTCGTCATTTTCATCCGGCATAGCGTAGCCTTTACCCTTTGCCTTTTTTCTTAAATTACAATTGTGCCATTTTCTAAGCTGCGCAGCCCACTCCTCGGGTAATTCGGATAAAACATCAATCCTTGCCCGGGCATCCTCCCCTCTTTTTGTATCATGAGTTGCGGTAGCATTGAGAGTATGCGGGAAAGCTTGCGCTCTTTGTTGATTAAATTCGTGAAAGTCTTTTAAGGATAAACCAAAACGATCGGGGAAACCCCCTACTTCGTTTAAAGAAATAAGGCGGTTATAGATATAAAAAACAGTATCCTCAAGGCCCTTAGCCATAAGCGGCCCGGTGTATTGTTGAAAATTCATCACGAAGTTTACCCAGCGCTTCTTGTCTTCTTCTGAGGTTAGATGGTTAAACTCCAGCAGAAGAAATTTCTTTATAAAATCCAATTCGTAAAAAAATCCCGATAAATTCTCTTTGGCTTTCTCGATTGCCGCTTTAATAATCCACGTATCTTCTTCTCCGACTATTTCCTGATTAATGTAAGTTCGATAAATAGGAAAAAATGCCATCACCTCCACAAGCGCCCTGCGCAGGCCGTAAAGGGTAATATCCCGTCCATAACGGTCCCTACCGGAAACATCCTTTAATTCATGGGCAAGGTTATCAATATTGCCGGCTAAATGTTTGCCAATAATGTTTCGTTTCTTCTCAGCCAAAAATTTCTCATATTCACCGCTAAAATCTGTAAAACGCTGATATACCTGCTGAATTTTTTTTGCATGAGCAGATACGCATAAGACCCCGTTCACATAATTTAAGAAGTCGTAACCGGTTGTTCCTTGCGCAGACCAGTCTCTGCGCAGGAATTCTTGCGGGCCCAGTATTTTTTCTACAACAACATACCTATCGCCTATCTTCTCTCTGAGCCTTTCCAGATACCTGGCTGGGTCATAAAGCCCGTCGATATGATCCACTCTTAATGCGTCAAAATACCCCTGGCTGACCATATCTAAGATCAATTGGTGTGTTTTATCAAAAACTTCATTTTTCTCCACTCTTATAGAAATAAGCTCGTTAATGGTAAAAAACCTGCGATAATTTATTTCTTCCGAGGCAACCTTCCAGAAAGAAAACCTAAAAAACTGCGCAGAAATCAACGCATCTAAATTATCCATGCTATGCGGAGCGTCCTTATTACCGTTAAGAAGTACGATATTTTCATCAATGTATTTCCTGACTTCAGGATTACTTTGGTAAAGCTCCCAAAGCATGGCTTTGGCATGACGCACCTGAGCACTCTGGGCCGTATCGCCATCTTGGAAAGCAAGACTTTTAAAAAGATTGATTATTCCCAACAGTTTAATAAAATCAGTACTATTGCCTGCAAGCCTTTGCTCAAGGCTCTTAATATCGATTTCCAATACGGTAATATACGAACCTACTTTTAAAGGAAGAGCTAAATTGTAATACTGAACATTAAAACCTTTTTCGTTATAACCAAGGCGTATCTCTTGGCGCTCAAGCGCTTCGGCATAAAAACTACCCAAAAGCGGCACAAGCATCCTGCCGCGCATATTTTCATACATGTGATTCCAATCAATATCAAAAAGCTCAACATACTCTGAATCCCGGCCGTTTTCAAATACATCCATGAGCATAAAATTATCCGAATCAATGGCCATATGATTAGGCACAATATCTTGGAGCCAATACATACCCATTCCCTTGATTTCCTTTGACAGCGCTATAAAATCTTCCTGGCTTCCTAATTCTGGATTAAGCCGATTGGGATCAACAATATCATATCCATGCAGGCTTTTCTTTCTCGCTTTAAATACGGGAGAGGCATAAAAATGAGAAATCCCTAGATCCGAAAGATAGGAAACAATCTCTTTGGCTTTCT
>JAHKBC010000326.1 GCA_018825725.1 Candidatus Omnitrophota bacterium | reverse complement strand
TTATAGTTATATAAATAATTTGCAAATTCATTAAGGCGAGTGAGAGAATATTTTGCTTATAGCGTCTTCTTTGGCGTAGCAAATTAATTCATCATCTATTTCTAAAACAACATCTCCGTGTGGCGCTCCGATAAATTCTATCTTTTTTCCATTCTTGCGATAAATAGCCAAAATAAGCACTTTCTCCAGATGGGGTTTAAGCTCTTTAATCGATTTGTCGCAGAAAGGATTGTTTTCTTTTACGGTAATTTTTGCAATCGCATAGCCTTCTCCCAAACCGAATAATTGTTCATAATCGTAGATGCGCAGCTTTGTCCATTTCTGCAGGGCTTTGGTGATGAGCGTCTTCATGATGCTGTAGATATGTTTGGAACGGGCAAAGAGAAATATCCCGAGCAGCCCGGCAAACAGTAATTCTCCTCTGGTAAGAAGGCTTTTTTCGCTCTGTCCGACAAAGGCGAGCACCAGCGTTGCGATGGCAGTGGTTACGCCGGCGCTTCCTAAGAGGATAAGTATCCTGATGATTCGCCTGCGCACAGGGTGCGTGACTATGGCTTCGGATTCAACTGTAGTATACCCAACGCCGGAGAAGGCAGATTGCGCTTGAAAAGAGGCCATCTCTGAAGAGATACCGGTTAGTTCCAGCGCGATAGCGCCGATCCTTACTACTATAATCGACATTGCGATGATTATCAGTAAGCCGAATATGGCAACCATTGTTTTATCCTCCCTGATGTTTTTTAAAGAAAGCTTAGATTATGGCATTCTCCTGCTGCGAATCGCGCAAGAATAGTACCGAAGTATTGATCTTTTCCGAGACATTCCTGATCGAGCAGATATCGATATCTTTGGCTACCCCGAACATATTTATATCCGCCAGGGGCGCTTCGCGAAGCGATTCTTCAAATGAGCCGCTGATTACCGTGGCTTCTGTTTCATTAGGAAGACGCATCAGCCTTTTGAGTTTGCCGAGGTAGTCATAGGCCTCTAGTTTTTCATTATTACTGTTGACTACCTGGATTATGCGTAATTTACCCTCCCAATTTTTTTCCAGCTGTAATGAAAGCAGGATCGCCAAATGGATGTTTGGGCTACCTTTTCTTATCCAGAGGTTGATTATTTGTTTCTGGCCAAAGGCTGTTTTAGGGTGGAGCTTGAATAAAATTATTCCTAAGCCCAGGCTATCGGCTCTTGCGATAAGATTTTGGATTGTCTGGTCGTTATCCGGATTAACTCCCAGGCGGACAAATAATACATTGGGAGGAAGGGGCAGCTCCATCAGGGTTTGTGAAACAACTGTTGCTCCTTCAAGAAATTCCTTTGAATTAATAGCCAGGCTAAAAGTTAAAATACCTTCTTCTTTGAGCGGCTTAGCGATAGAGGCGAGTTCTTCGGCTGCTTTTTTTCTTGCAGAGGCGGTATCCTCAATAGCATTATCGATAATGTTGAATAATATGATTCTTCCCCGGGGGTAAACTATTGCTTTTAAGAAATCAGCCATTCCCGTCCAGTCGCGCGCTTCATCTACGGGGACCAGGAGATTAGGTTTCCATATTTTAGGGTGATAAGGAAGCTCAGAGGCTATTCTTGAAGCCTGCTCTGCTATAAAGATAAATATACCTTTACGTATATCCGGGAAATTATGCTGAATATGCCTGCGCACGAGTACTATATATATTAATGCAGTGATTGCGATAGCTATTACGCTAAAGAGCTGATGGATAAGAAACATGGCATAAAAACATCCGGCTCCTCCTAATAAAGATACTATTACCGGGATTTTGAAAGTGGGGCGGAAGCTTGTGATGCCGGTAAATTTCTCGATAAAAACGGTCAAATTCAGGGTTCCGTAAGTGATCAGAAAGAACATAGTCAGGACAGCCGCGATACTATTCAGTGTTCCCATGGATATGGTCAATAAGGATAATATGGCAGTAAAAAGGATCGCCGGCCCGGGTTCGCCGCTTTTATTCAGGTGATTAAAAGCCGAAGAGAAGGGTATTATCTTGTGTTTGCTTAATGCCAGAAGTGTTCTCGGAGAAGCTACAAACATGCTTAAAGCAGATGAGAGTGTTGCTCCCATTATGCCGGCAATTACCAGAAAACGCCAGCGCGCCAGGTCAATTATAATAGAGGTATTATTGATTAAATCTAATGGCTGGGCAGCTGAAGAAAACCAAAAAGATAAGGCGATATATATACAGAAGGTTACTCCGATAGCCAGGAGTGTGCCTACGGGTATATTACGCGTCGGTTCTTTAAGCTCTCCTGACATGCTTACGCCTGTCAGGATACCTGTGGCTGCCGGGAAAAATATGGCAAAGACCTTCCAAAAATCCATCTGGCCCATGCCGCGCCAGAAAAGGATAGGTTGATCCAAATTACTTTTACCCAGAAAGATCGACAAAAGCGAGAACGCGATTATGCCCATAATTACGTATTGCAGGCGAAAGGCTAATTTTGCGCTTAAATAGGCGATGAATAAAAGCGCCAGCCACGTTATCATGGAGACGAAAATAAATGTATGCTGCGGGAATATAGATATCCAGCATTCAGTAAAGCCGGTGATATAAAAAGCTACTGAAAGCGCCTGGCATATATATAAAGGTATTCCGATTGCGCCGCCGACCTCTAACCCCAGCGATTTCGAGATTATGGAATAGGCTCCGCCTGTGCCGATTCTTATATTGGTAGTTATACTTGCTACGGAGAGCCCGGTGAAGAAGGTAATCAGATAGCTTATAATAATAATAGTGAGCGCGCCGGCTAAACCAACCTGGCCTACAACCCAGCCCAGGCGCAGGTACATTACTACTCCCAGGATGCTTAAGACCGTGGGGGTAAATACGCCTTCAAAAGTTCCGAATCTTTTGTTTTCCATATAGTCTCTGGCAAATAAAACATACTTTACTTACATATATACTATAGTAAAATTACATAATTATCAACAATATTCAGCCTTTACAGCTAAAAATAAATGGGGTATAATTCAATGAGCCCGTAACTTATGGAGTTTATTTTTTGTTTATCTTCGACATAAGCTACTGGGCGAATTGACACCTGCGAGGCATAGCCGAGCAGGTGAGTGACTTGTGTTCTTTATTTTATGGTGGCTATAGCTCAATTGGTTAGAGCATCTGACTGTGGCTCAGAAGGTTTGCGGGTTCGATCCCCGTTAGCCACCCCAATTTATTTTTTGCCTGTTTTTGATAAGATGACTATAGGGTAACCTATAGTCAAAACGCAACTTAGCGGGTTTCACGGGCAAATTTTGTCTCATAGGAATATATTACCCAACAAATATCATATTAATCATATTTGTTGGGTAACTT
>JAHKBC010000325.1 GCA_018825725.1 Candidatus Omnitrophota bacterium | reverse complement strand
ATATTACGGATGTCCAGACTGTTGATTTAAGAAAGGTAATTGACGCAGGTAAATTCCGGGCAAGTTATGATTTTGGCTTGTTACGCGAGAGCGATGTTATCCTTATTTGCGTGCCCACTCCTTTAAAAAGAAAGAACCATCCGGACATCTCTTATATTAAAGGCGCGGTTAAGGAGATTGCCGGAAACCTTAAAAATAAGGCCCTGGTTGTCTTGGAAAGCACCACATATCCCGGAACGACCAAAGAGGTAATCCTTCCATTGCTGGAGGCTGGCAATCATAAACACGGAGACGATTTTTTCTTGTGTTTCTCGCCGGAAAGAATAGATCCCGGCAATGCGCAATATACCGTAGATAAGATTCCCAAGGTTGTGGGAGGGATAAATCCTACCGCTACCTTATTGGGTAAATTGAGTTACTCTGTGATTATTAAGAAGGTAGTACCGGTTTCTTCTTGCCGGGTAGCTGAAACTGTAAAGTTACTGGAAAATACCTTCCGCCTGATCAATATCGGTTTGATCGATGAAATAGCCATGATGGCGCATCAGATGGGCATTGATATCTGGGAGGTTGTTGAAGCAGCCTCGACCAAGCCTTTTGGTTTTATGCCCTTTTATCCCGGGCCCGGCGTAGGCGGGCACTGCATTCCAAAAGATCCGCTTTATCTTTATTGGAAAGCCAAGAAGTTTGGTTTCAAGTCGCGCTTCATTAAGCTGGCGTCGGATATTATCAGCCATATGCCGGCTTATGTTGTGGAGAGGGTAAAGGCGATACTGGCAAATAAGGGAATTGCATTAAAAGAATCCAAGGTTCTGGTTGTGGGGGTTACTTATAAAAAGGATATTAAAGATTTAAGGCAGTCTCCTCCGTTGGATATTATCAGCGCCTTGGAGAAAGAGGGAGCGCAAGTAAATTATTTTGATCCCTTAATACCGTATTTAAAGTTTAAAGAGATTGATCAGAAATCCATAAACATAAAAAGTGATGATATCGCTAAGTATGACGTTGTGATTATTGCTACGGATCATAGCGGGCTTGATTATAAGTTGATCCGTAGAAGATCGCGGTTGATTTTTGACAGCCGCAATGTTTATAAGGGCGTAAAAGATGATAAGATTTATCGATTATAGAAGGGGGACAAGTTTTGTGGTGGTAATGATTATTATCGCCTGCCTGGCGTTATTCTTACGAATTGCCATACTGCAGTTTATGAGCATTAATCTGGCATTAAATGAATCCGATGCCCAGGCGACTTTGCGTTTGATTTCCACGGCCCTGGAAAACTACGCCAAGAATAACAATCATACTTTTCCTCTGCATTTCTCCCTCTTAATCGAAACCAGGCCCCCCTATTTAGACCGTGATTATTTAAGCCTGTCTCCTTTACGCGGTTATTACTATAGCTGCCCCAGGTTGGAGGGGTCAAGCTACAGTTGTTCTGCGATACCGGCGAACTGTAATGTTACCGGCAGGATGACTTATACGGTCACGACTGGCGAGGTGTTGGTTTCGGAGTATTGCGCAAAGAAATAATAATTAAACAATAGGGAAGCTAATGTTTGTGCAGCATCGGGCGGAATTTGTTTTTTCCAAGACCGGCAAGATGAAATATATATCGCATCTGGATTTGATGCGCCTGTTTATGCGAGCTTTACGCCGGGCAGAATTGCCGGTAATGATCAGCCAGGGGTTTAATCCCCATCCAAAAATAAGCCTGCAGAATGCTTTGAAGCTGGGCGCAGAAAGCGATAATGAGTTGGCCAAGGTAGTTTTGCACAGGCTTGTGGCAGGCGCCGATTTTCAGGAGAGGTTGCAAAGTCAGCTTCCCCAAGGAATTCTAATCAGAAAAGTAGAGGTAATTTAAATTATGGATAAAGAAATATTGATTAATGTTGAATCTGGAGAAAAACGCGCTGCGATTCTTAAGCAGGGGCGTTTGGAAGAATTTTATCTGGAGAGGCCTCAGGATAAGACCATAGTGGGTAATATTTACAAGGGTAAAATTGAAGCTATCCTGCCGTCTATCGGCGGAGCCTTTGTGGATATCGGCCTGCTCAAAAAAGGGTTTCTATATATCTCGGATATCGAAGATCTCTATGAATCTGATCAGGCAGCCCAAGCGCCTTTAGAGATAAAAAAAGGCCAGGAGATTTTAGTTCAGGTTGTCAAAGAGTCATTCGGCACCAAGGGCCCGAGGATATCCTGTCACATTGGTATTGCCGGGAGGTATCTGGTGCTTATGCCTCAGGACAAGCAGATAGGTATTTCGCGGCGCATCGAGGATGACACTGAAAGAAAGCGGCTAAGACAGATATTCAAAGAGTTGCGGCTTCCGTCTAACGTGGGTTTTATTGTGCGTACTGCCGCCTGCGGTAAAACAAAACAGGAATTAGCCAGGGATGCAATATTTTTGATTAAATTATGGACGAGGGCTGAAAAAATATCCAAGAGGCAAAAAGCTCCCAGCCTGGTCTATGAAGAATACGACCTGGTTTTAAGGACTGTGCGGGATTCTTTTACCGATGATGTCTCGAAGCTGATTATAGATTCCAAGCCCGAATATTACCGGATACAGCGTTTTGTCTCCACATTTTTGCGCTATCTTTCCGGGCGGGTAGAATTCTACCGCGGGGAAGATCTTTTTATGGAAAAGGCGGTAGAGAAACAGATTAACCAGATCTTTGAGACCAAGATATATCTTAAATCCAAAGCCTATCTGGTAATTGAACCTACTGAAGGGTTAGTAGTGATTGATGTTAATAGCGGCGGTTATAAGAGGAATATTGACCAGGAGGAGGCGGCATTTAAAGTAAATTGCGAGGCAGCCGTTGAAGCTGCGCATCAATTGAAGCTGCGCGACCTGGGCGGGATTATTGTTATTGATTTTATCGATATGGCCAGAGAGGGGCATCGCAGAGAGGTTTTGAATGTCCTCAAGAAAGCCTTAAATACGGATAAAGCCAAATTCGATATCGTGGGAATATCCAAGTTCGGCGTAGTAGAGATGACCCGCGAGCGCGTGCATAATACTGTTCAGACTCTTTCATATCAATTATGCCCTTATTGCCAGGGTAAAGGAAAAGTTAAATCGCCTTTAACAACATCTATTCAGGCCATGAAGGAATTAAAGAAGTATCTGAAGCTTAACCGCGTAAGAGAGTTAAAGCTAACCTTAAATCCTCAGGTGGCTAATGAAATAACCAAAAATAGGCAGGGGTTACGTGATATTGAGCGCCAGTACAGGGTGCGTATAAACCTTATTCCGGATTCCAATCTGCACCTGGAAATAGTCAGCATTTCCTCTTAAAATTCCCAATTTTAGGGCCATATTTTAGCTTGACCCTGTGATTTTATAGGGTATAATTAAGTGTTACTTTATAGCCAGCGAAAGGGTTATTTTCGCTCGGATGTAAGGAATATTGTCTATTTGGGATGCTTAGCTCCGATAGCGAGAATTATTCTATGGCTATCGGAGTAAAATAATCGCCGCTGTTGCGGCTCAACAAGAAATGACTTACTCCGTCAGCCTTAATGATACAGCAGCTGCCGGAGTAAATCCCTACGCCTGCCGGCGTAGGAATTTAGGAGGGTAGAAAATGTATGCGATTATTGAAGTTGGAGGAAAGCAGTATGTAGTTAAAGAGGGTGATAAGATTGAAGTGGAAAAACAAGAGGCCCAGGAAGGCAAAAAGCTTACTTTTAAGGATGTTCTTTTGGTTTCTGAAAAAGATAAGGTTGAAATCGGCCAGCCTCATGTTAAGGGCGCTTCTGTTGAAACCGAAATCCTAGGGGCTACTAAGGGTGAAAAGCTTATCTCTTATAAATACCGCCGCAGGAAGTCATCGCATTGGACTAAAGGCCATCGTCAGCAGCTCACTCTTTTAAAGATAAGCAAGATCAAGTTTGCTTAGAATGCGTATATATCTGTATATTTAAGAGAAAATAATGTTCATTGATAATGCCAAGATATATGTTTGCTCCGGACGCGGAGGAAATGGCTGTAAGAGTTTTTACCGCGATAAATATACCCGTCAGGGAATACCTGACGGCGGTCCCGGCGGTAAGGGCGCGGATATAATTATTCGCGCTGACCGTAATCTGCATACCTTGCTTGACTATAAATATAATAGGCACTTTTATGGGAAAAAGGGTGAAAACGGCTCGAGTAAAACTCAGAAAGGCAAGGATTCTTCTGATATAATTATCCGCGTACCCTGCGGAACGGTAATTAAAGATATCGGCATAAATTGTGTTTTGGGAACTCTTGACAAAGACCAGGACCAGCTTATTGCGGCGCATGGAGGCGCAGGGGGGTTAGGCAACAGGCATAAGTATGAAGCTACTGAAGGCGGGTTGAGTGAAGAAAAAGAATTAACCTTAGAGTTAAAACTTATCGCCGATGCCGGATTAGTAGGTTTTCCTAATGCCGGAAAATCAACCCTGGTATCGCATATATCCAATGCCCACCCGGAGATAGCCGCCTATCCATTTACTACTAAGTCACCTGTTTTAGGGGTGGTTGGTAAAGGCGAAGAGGTATTTGTTATTGCGGATATTCCCGGGCTTATTGAAGGCTCATCTGAAGGTAAGGGGTTGGGTGACCGTTTTTTAAGGCATATCGAGCGCACTAAAATCTTAGTGCACCTTATCGATATGGCGGGTTTTGAAGGAAGGGATCCGCTTGCCGATTATAGGGCGATAAATAAAGAGCTTAAGTCGTACAGCCAGGATGTTTTTAAGAAATCCCAGATTATTGTTGCCAATAAGATGGACCTGGCAGAGGCAAAAGATAATTTAAAAAAATTCAGAAAACAGATTAAAAAGAGGATCTACCCGATTTCAGCATTAAATAAAGAGGGCCTGGAGGAACTTATTGAAGCAATCAGAAAGAAGTTATAAGAGGATAGTAGTAAAGGCCGGCTCAAGCATGTTATTTGGGGACACTTCCTGTTCCGATTCTTTCTTTTTCCCGATGAAGGAACTTTCCCGTCAAATCTCCGGGCTCATGTGCGAGAAAAAAGAGGTAGTTGTTGTTTCTTCCGGCGCTATTGCTTCGGGAATGCATCTTTTAAAAGCAAAACTTCGGCCTAAAGAGCTTTCTTCTTTGCAGGCTACTGCCGCATTAGGGCAGCATTTTTTGATGAGCCAATATCAGGGTTTTTTTGAAAAAAGAGGCTTAAACTGCGCCCAGCTGCTTTTGACTTATGATGATTTTAATGACCGCAGGCGTTATCTTAATGCCAAGGGTACAATTTCGAATTTATTATTAAACAAAATTGTCCCTATTGTTAATGAAAATGATACTATTTCTACCGATGAAATCAAGTTTGGCGATAATGACAAGCTTTCTGCTTTAGTGGCAACCCTCATTGATGCGGATTTGCTGATTATACTTTCGGATGTTGACGGTTTATGGGATAGTAACAAAAACATCATCAGGGTAGTTGACGAAATTACCCCGGAAATAAAATCTCTCGCCTGCCCTACGGATAAACAAAGATGCGTAGGAGGAATGATTACTAAAATAGAGGCAGCCAAGATTGCTACCGATTCGGGTATTCCTTGTGTGATAGCAAACGGAAATAAAAAAGATATCCTTTTATCGGTAGTAGCTGATCCGAAGAAACAGGGGACCCTTTTTGTTTCTAGAAAAAGCCTTGACGCTAAACAGCGCTGGATGGCCTTTGGTACAAAGACTAAAGGTAAGATTATGGTGGATGACGGGGCCAAGAGGGCATTATTGAGCAAGAAGAGCCTCTTATCCGTCGGGGTCTGTAAGATTGATGGTAATTTTGATTCCCGGGAAGTAGTGAGTGTTACGGATAAAGACGGAAAAGAGTTTGCCCGCGGCAAGGTAAGCCTATCCAGCAAACACTTGGAGAAGGTAAAAGGCGCACGCTTTGAGAAAGAAATAATTCACAGGGATAATATTGTAATATTGTAATGTTTTTTAGCCTCTAGCCTTCAGCTTAGAAAAGCTGATAGCCGAAGTCCATGAAACTAAAAACCGAACTGATAAAAATCGCTAGAAACGCTCAAGATGCCTTCCGGGGCAGCGCGAGTATATCCAGCCCTCTGAAAAGAAGAGTTTTAAAGGATATGTCTAGCGCTTTAATGGCGCATAAGAATTATATTATTGCCGAGAACAAGAAGGATCTTAGCCAGGCCAGAAGTAAGGGTTTAACAGCGGCTTT
>JAHKBC010000324.1 GCA_018825725.1 Candidatus Omnitrophota bacterium | reverse complement strand
TATCTGGCAAGGCCGTACATAATGTCTGTTGTATTTTTTTGCCAATAACAACTGCCAATTCTATAGATAAAAACTTGTTTCCTACCGTGTGAGTTCCCCAATCCTGGGACGCTTCTGTTTTGGTTCAAGAACCGTCCCCGACTGGTGGCTTCAGATCCGTCCCTGTTGGCAAGTTCAACGGCCAGTTTCTTAAGCATATCGCGTTCGACTGTTACCGGCGATCCGGCTGTTTTATCGCTCGCCAAGGGAATAGACAGCATTTCTTTCCGCATAATTTCCGCTAAATCAGCAGGATTATCTACTGCCAACTGTTTGGAACGGGGAAAACTAAATGGCGAGCTGGATTCTTCAATTGAAAACCCGTTTCCTGTTAAGAAATCGCTATTTTCAATGCCGGCTTCTTCTAAGGCAGCCCTTAATTGTTTTAATATTACTGACACGCGCCCTGATTCCGGAATTGTTAATTCTTTAGCCTCAGCAAGATATTTGACAATCAACAGCCGGTCTGCGGAAGCTAAATCTGCCAGCGCCGCGCTGAATACAGCTAGCGCTTCCTGTCCGACAAGTATTCTATCCGTTTCCACATTAGATGGCTGGCTCATTAGTAAAAACTTTTTATATTCATTTGATATTCTCGGCCCTATATATTCACTTGACCTCTTTTTCATAGATATTCTAAGATACGATAAGAACCCCTTATAGAAGTTCCCAAACCCATTATTAAACACGTAGTAATTATTTACGCTGTCTACGATTGCGTTTTCCGCAATGGTCCGGTCGAAATATTTTTGCGCTTCATTCATAAACCAATGTATCATTATCTGTTTTGCCTGCAATTTAATCTGGCTATTAAGGCTTAATAATAGCAGCCCCGCGGTAAACACATGCGTATTTCTTTGAGCAGGGGTTAATTTTGCAAAGTGAAACAAACTGATATCCTTGATCTGGGTAAGGAGTTTTTCTTCTGCTGCGCTTCTTTTTTCAAGGCATTCTGACAGCTTTTGAACCCAGCGCAGCGAAAGGGCTTTTACCGCCAGAGTAAACAATTTATCCGTAGAAAACCCTCTTATGTTATATCTCAGGCGCAGATAGTTCTTATCGCAACCTTCAAAAGAATCTTCGGTTTGAGGAAGCCCTGCGTTCATATCTAACAGCGGATGAAAGAGTATTCTGCGCAACAGCCTGCCATATGCCTTTTTTGAAACAAAGCAATCCTTTTCCCCGAATATTCTTCCCAACTCACCGTATCTTTTTTGAGGAATATGGTACGAATTTTCTTCGCTCAACCAGCGGAAAGCTGTAACAGTAGGAGAAATATTCATGGATATCGCCAGGTTTTTCTGAGACATCCCTAATATTTGCATGAGTATCTTAACATCTCGTATGATCAATATTTGCTGGCTCTCTCTTTTGTTCAATAAAAGATAAATGTTTCCTAAAGAGCAGCCAAATATTCTGGCGGCTAAACTTTTTTTACCGCCAGCCGCTTTCAGTATAGCCTCAAGGACCCGTTCTGTTATCTGCTCCAGATTTTTATCTTTGATAAACGGTAGGGGCCTCTTTGTTAAAACAGGAATCATTGCGGTAATATCATGTTCAAAAACGCGATAAAACTTTCTTAATCCGGCTAGAGGCACATTCAAACTCTTCTGGACATCAGGCAAGTATTTGGCATATTCAACTCCGGGATTGCCATTGAGCAAGGCTATGGCCTGAGCAACGGCAATTATGTGCAACCGCTGTTTCGATAAAATACCATCAACTGATTCTTCTTTATCCTGAGCAGAATCTATAACCTTTTGCAGATATTCCGGAGTAAAATTGCGATATAAAAGCTTTCGGAAGTTTATAAGAACTTCTTTAGTGCCCATCCCCGGACTAGCTATCTCAACCGGATCGGTATTTTTATTTCTATCTTGCGTACTGGCTGAATCGGATAAATCTTTAAAGTTGCAACCCCATATAACTGAACTAGATTGTTTTTTTTGATTACTCTCCTGTATTCTCCTGGCGGGCCCAAATACACCAAATCTTTCTTTGATGTTATGCAACCGGGTTTCTATTTCCTGAATAAATTTTCCTCTTAACGGCGCTATCTCGCTTATCCGCGCGCCCGCAATTTTATTTATAAATCCAAATGCTATACGGATTGTTTCACTTATATCTTTGGCTTCTTCTTCCCGTATCCCGCGAATACTAATCGCAAACTTAAAATGTGTTACTCCTTTATTCACCAACATAGAAGTCCATCTTGTAAATGCATGATCACCGTCTAAATCGCTCTTTAAACTAAATGAGTCTTCCGGATAACCCTCATGGCCCATGATTATAGGATATTGCTCAAAATCCCACTCTAATCTCTTCTGAAATATATCAATGAGATTGATAATAAGAAGATGCACTCTGGCATGCGGGCCCTTTTTGCCTTCTAATATGACAGTAAAAAAATCAGACTCCTTGCGCGCAGGCGAGCTAGACTGCGCAATAATATCCTCGCGTTCTTTAAGCGCTCCCTTTGCTAAATGAGACGGCTCTTCGGAGAAATATTTGAAGTATTCATCATAAAATAAGCGTTCAATAATTGCAAACTGTGAGGCACGCCGCTCTGCTTTAAGTAACACAAAAATATCAGGCAAAAAGCTATTGCGCTTAAACCATTGCGGGTCATGTAACCCTTCAGCGACAATTAGCCTTATGCCTTTTTCTGCGATAAAATACGGCAGATAGGAAATTTTATTAAAACTGGCTGAGGAACTGCATGAATTTAGTGGCGATGTTTCCGAAACCGCGCCGCCTAATTTCGCTTTGCCAATAGCCGAACTGGCCGTAAGGGGCGCTTTCCCATTTGGAATACTGATAAGGTCAGAAGTACAGAGCCCCGGTTGAGCGAGTTCCTGCCTAAACCTAAATTCCTGCTCATAATCTATAAAAGCAGTGAGCTTAATCAGATACATTCTAAAAACAGCAAACCAGTGCTCGTATATATCTGCTAACCCATACCGGCCTTCGGCTTTCTTTCTTTCATACGCCTCAACTTCAGAAGTCAGCCTATCCATGGTTTTATGCAAATTCTGCCTTTCTGAACTAGATATGAATTCACAAAACATCTCCCTTAATAATGCCGGCTGAATAGAATGATGCATAAAACATTTTTTTGGATATGGCGGTTTAAGCCTGGCAAACGCGCTAATCCTACAACGCTGGACCATTGTGCCGCCTTCATCTTTTTTGTATCTTCTTAAAAAATAAATGTCTTGTACGCTGGCATCGTTCATCTCTTCGCTTGAACTGACTACGACAATAAGGCTATTTTTAGAGAGCGTTCTCACCGGAATATAAAAAACATGCTTAAATAGCGGAGCATTTTTGTCTAGCCTATACCCGCCTATAAATACCTTTGTTTCTCCGGGGATGCGCGGATTCTGCGTCTTATCTATCCTAAAAGTAATACCAAACGCTACAAATGCCTGCGGTTTATAAGCCGTTCGTTTTAACGAAAGTGTAGGATGGTTATCTACGGTAAAATTAACAAAATCATCCCATTGCCGCTTTGCCTGATCTATCGGCTTAAAAATTTTGCTGGATAACTTTATTTTACGCTTATGGCTTTTATTCTCCGGCCTGGCAAAATATAAAGTCGATAGATTTTTTGAGGCATCCGGAAAGAAAACATCTACTAACAACTGTCCATTACTCAGCCGGGGACGCAGAAGATACCGGCGATAGGCGCTGTTGTTTACCTTGATATGGGAAAGATTAATGTATAGCACAAAATTTTTAAGCGTTACACAGGCGCTCTTTTTACCGTTTAATTCTAAGGCAATCTCTGGCGCGCCTTCTATTGCGAAATGCTGAAGGCCAAGCCATGCTTGCAGCATTTTCGCCCATCGCGCAATAGCAGTTTCGTCCGTTTGCATAACTTTATGCTGTATAATTTCCTGCGCCTTTAATTGCAACTCAACAATAATACCGGGTATCTGCCATAATGAAGGCAACAGCGGCCTATCTGAATGCCTTCTTACGAAACCTTCAATTTTTCTGATGCCCTGCCTTATATTCTCGCGCTCAATACCAAGCATCCGCGCCAAATCCGCGTAGGTTTGATTGTCCATTTTTAACGCTTTTAATATATATCTTCCGTATCCGTCTATTGAGTAATCTATAACCCTAGGCTCTCTAAATAGTTTTCTATCAGAAAGGAGAAAATTTTTAAGAGAATCTAAAGCCTGGAGAAACTTTGCCTTTATAATCTCTTCATCCATTCGATTGCCCCTGGGAATATCTATTGATAAAATGTTGTGATCATTTATCTCGCGGAATATCTTTCTATTTACTCTGTATGCAAATTTCTTATATGCGCGAACTAGATATTTAACTAAAAATGTGGAAAATCCCCCAAAATAAGGATGCCATTGCTCAATAGCATTAATAGCTTCCCAAAGCGCTAGCCTCAACTCAGCAGTAAGATCTCTTAGGCCATCGTCGCCAGCTTTCATCCCGCCTGTTAACTTTTGAATAAACGACACAGGTATCTCGCAATGAATAAACTTTTCTACATATGACTCATATTCCTTAGCAAGGCGCTCTCTCACCAGCCTTTTTTCTTTTTCAGTAAGATTAATAAACCATTGCTTCCGTAGAGAATCTTGGGTTATTCTTTTGCCCTCGGGATCGTCATCAAAACGCGTCCTATGAGCGAGTATCTGGGATCCTCTTTCAAATAATCTTTTATTTTGCCTGTTCACCGTCTCAGAGATACCCTCACCTAGAATGCCGCTAGAGGAATACTTAATTTCCTTTAAATGCTCATCAGCCTGCGCGTTTTTTTGCAACTCTTTCCAGGATATAAGGTATGGAACTAAAGAATCCACATATACTGCTGGCACTGAGCCAAACGCTTGCGGATTAGTAAAAAAGATATATTCATTCGGAACTGTTAAGTAAGGCCTTATTCTATGCTCAATTATAGCCCGGGGAAATTTACTTTTAATTTTATGCAATAAGTTATGGATATTATCACTTTCATCAATATGCCCTGCTTCTTCAGGAAGCGTCCGCATATAGAATAGGCAGAATAACGTTATATCAGTGATGCCGGGGTTTAGCCACTCAATGAACTGAAAAATCTTAGCCTTATGCTTGAGATGGCCCATAGCTAGAAAAGTCCTAGCCTGGTTTACCCATCTTGCCAAAAATAAGTTAGAAAATGACGAGTAGGGAGCCACCAACATCTCCCCTCTTTCTAATTCCGTTACCACAACAGGGTCCTTCATATATTGCCAGAAAATAGTATAAACTTTCTGATTTTCATACCTTGCGGCTATCATAGACTTACCATAGCGCCCAGAGCCAGGATCGCCTAGAATCTTACTTAAAGATTGCTCTTTAAGCTTCTCTTCTCCGATAATAAATATTCTTACTTTCTGCTCTAGTTCGGTAATCTCTTCTTCGCTAAGAAAAACAGGCGTGAAAACGGCATCTGAAAATGACTCATAATAAAATATCGGTTTAGTTAAGCGCATCGGCGAGCTGGAACGCTCTTTCAACGCGGAGATAGTTGTTTTGCCCGCCAAAGAGTTTGCGCTCCAGCCTATAGGCTGGATAGAAGGCGAATTAAACTCTGTTGTAAAAACAATGCCTCTGTCCGATTGTTTAGCGACTATATGACAATCCGAACGCTCATCCTTTCCCATATCATCCAATAAACCATCGTTCCCATTATAGAAATAATCCGAAGAATAATACCCGGTAAGCCCCATTTGCCCTAAGATCTCATTTACTGTCAAAGAGCCTTCTGAAGAATAACGCAGCAACTGATATATGTTCCATTGCAAAGCGCTTCTTGCCGAAATAAAATAATTGCCTTTTTTATGGATACGCCTATACTCAACCGGATTAAACCGAATGTAATAAGCAACACGATCCTCGCCGCTTTTCGTATCAGGCATAAGCTTACGTATCAATGTATCATCATCAAGCGGCTTATTTCCCCGCTTACGAAAAGCATATCTGAGAATATACTCTGTTAAAACCATCTGCAGGTCAGCCCCAATGCCTGGAAACTTCGCCTGATGTTCGTCTCTAAAACCTTTGGCCAGCAAGTGTTTCTTTTGCAGATTCCATGCCGCAGCTTGGATAACTGCCTCAAATTGAAAAGAGCTCTTTGAAAAAACAAGGCCTAATAGCAATCCTTCAATTATACATGGCTCATTTATCGAACCACCGCGTGATATAGCAACCAACACAACATCCCTGTGAAAGACTCGCTGATTTTATATAATCCTGTTAAAATCTTTCCAGTAATCTGTCCTGGTTTTCCAATAGTCATTATCCCAACATTCAGTTTTTTGCTTTCCGGCAACTCCTTTTTGCTTATAAATTCGGGCTAAATCCGCAATATTCTCTTTTGTCGTCTTTAGAAAAACTATTATATTTTTGTCTTTAGTCCACTGATTGAACTTATGCCGAACAGCAAGAACCCCCATGAACTCGTTTTCTATTACCGAGCCTAGCCATGAATTCATGGCAATTAAAGTAGAACTACTTACGCCCGGCGCAGAGGTTACTTTGGCGTTGTCAGAACCCGGCCTTGGCCTAAGGGCTGCATTTTGCTCTAATCTGCTTAACCACCATTTCCCCGAGAGAGCACTGCGCCAGGCAAGAAAAAACAATCCGCCAAGAATAAAAACAGCTACATCCACTATTGGGACGGCTGAACTTGCGTTTTGTAAATTTAGGCTCATCGAGCATTCTGCAATATTCTTTATTAAATATCCGTTGCATTGCGCAGCCATAACAGCGTCAATGGCTCCATAACTAAAGCTTATTTCTGAGCTATTAATAAAAAAACACAGATCGCTTAATCTAGCGATAGAAACAAGATAGGGCAGCATGACAATAAAACCGGACCATATATTGTACTTATCTGCCCTTGATGATAACCCGGGGACAATATCTATATCCAGGTCAAAAACTCCGCCTTGAATGCGCTGCCGGGCCAATTCCCTTAATTCGTCGAATGATATGATAATCTTTGAGGCTACGGTTGGTATATCGGTTGAAAGTAAATAACCTAAGTAGCCGCCTGGGGACAGATCAAGGATACCTCTCTTTACTTCTTCTTGCCAATTTGCATTGCGCTTACTTGTCTGAATTAGGTTATCAACATCAAAATCTCCTGTGTCTGTATGCGCGTCAAAAGCCCTCCAGGCAATACCGCCGCTATCAATAATCTCTTTCACTCTCTCCTTGTAATGCTCGAAAAAGAATGCGTATGAAAGATTATGCTGGCCTCCCCAATATAATTTTTTTGAATTATTCAGGGTTATGACCAGGTAATATGGCCCGCCGATTTTATACAGATTGTTGTTGATGCCAAACTCAAGAATGGGATGTATGGCCACAAGTTGAGGAGGAATATGAATAAAATGCCTTTGTTCGACTCTTGCCGCTATCTCTAAAGCCCAGTCAACACGATTCAGATATGTATGCGCCTGGGAATATGGTGACGCGAAATTTGTGGACGTTCCCCAACAAGACACCTTTTTATCTTGGATGGATGGCGAAAACGCCGCTTTTAGAAGGTATTTATTTCCTAACCCTTTATCTGTTGAGCTGCTGAATAAAGCTTCTACGTTTTTTAATGGGCTGCTGGCGGGTTTCAAATTCTTTCTTAAGTGAAGACAGGTCTCGGCTTGAAAACAATTCTCGCAATCTCTGTGCATGGGTAATAGGGTTCCGGTTTTCCTTGTAGTCTGAGGCCTTTTTTCGAAGTTCATTTTCCATTCCTGCTGCATAGCGGCAACTTCTCTTTTACTTTTCCAGATTTGCAGTGCCGCAACAGCGATACCTAACCCTACCGCGCCCGCAATCAGGGCAATATCCGATACCGGGCTAGAGCAGGTTATCCGCGTTGGGGCAAGGGACAAAAGGCTGCAAGTCAACAGGGGCGAACTAACGGCTGCCTCATCTATGCCAATTAACTTTCTTTCAGGAACTGCAGCTAGGCGGGCATTAAATAAACAAAGATCCTTCATAACATAACGCACAAGGACCTTCTCCCCTTTGGTAAATCCAAACAGAACCTCTTCTTTGCCTGAGCCCTTATAATCAGTAGCGATAACACAACCTTCTATAATATCCTTAATGAATAATACCCCATTAAGATAGATATACCCTTCTTTGGTAATTGCAATATTCCCGGAGAAGTTTAATTGCCTTGCGTCATTTTGTATTGCTATAATCCTGCCCGCTCCTTCAAATTCTTCTACATACCACCCATATCCGTATTTTTTTACTGTTTTAGCAAGGTAGGGATTTATAACCGATAGAATTACAGGAATTATAATCTTATTTTCTGTATCTCTTTGCTGCGTTACAATCTCTTTTAGAAACAGGTTAAATAAAAGATACGAGATGCCTTTTTTTCTGTAAGAATCATCAACGCTCGGAAAGCTTATGCTCGCCCGCCCGCCTGGACTATAGTAATAAAACATCCTGCTCAAAGTATTCCCTAGAGCGCTGTTATTTAACTCTCTCTCTGTTTCTCTGGCCGTATTAATAAGCCGAAAATCTATTTCGTGGCAATGCGTACGCTTCGCCATTATAAAAATTTTTTCACCTTTTAAATCACCGTCTCTTATTCTGACTATCCCTAAAGTTGTTTCTCTGTCGAAAGCGAGTTTCTCGAAAGAAGTAAAATCCCCGCCTATTTCTATCCATTCATATCCAGGGCCTAAAAGGTTTGCTGGCCTCTGGAATGTCGTAGAAACACATCTGGAACCAGTTGTTCCTTTATTCAGCGGCGATGCAACAGCGATGTTTCCGGCCACCGAGGAGCTGGAAATAGCAAGATGGGAGTATTCTTCTAGGAATTCCTCAAAAAAATAAGAATAGCCTGCCTCAGAGCGGTCACCTAAAGAAAGGGGTTCTTGTAGATAACGCCTTAATTGCCTTTCATTTTTTATCCTGAAAATTATGGGCTTTTGCCGAGCAATAATCCATATTAACAACTCATCCCAAAAATATTCTTTCTTATCTCGAATGGGCCTTAAATTATCAATAATGGCATCAGCTATGCTTACATAATATGTATCTTGGATAAGGGTATCTTTTATTTTCAGAAAAAGATGGTATTTTGCCATATATTCGGTATCTAACATCTTGTTAATCCTGAAGTATTCTGCAATATAAAATTTTATATCGGTTTTATGGCGGAATCTTTTATCCAACAGCCCCCATAAGATTAAATTGATAATACCGCAGGTAAAAGGATAGTCCTGGGCAAAAGGGGCCTTCTTTTTACAATATTCGTGAATATATACAGCAACATATTTAACATATTCTCTCAACTCATTGAGAAACTCATTCCTGAATTCTTCGTCGGCCTTAGGATAAGCGACTACTGTACATCCGGACTGGCCGAACCAAGTTATAGCCTTGTCATCATAACCCCGGCCTTCTTCCTGGGCTATTTTTGTTTGCTTGCTGTAGCGTTTAATAAATTCTGCGAGGGTACGGCTTTGGATATTGGTAAAACGCAAAGACCAACGATTGGCCAGGGCCTCCTTGCGCAAGAAATTGATAATGCTCTCTCCTACTCCCGAAAAATATCCTTTTTGCCGGCCATTAGAAACCGAAATTACATGAAGTTCTAACTCTGAATCCTCCCGACGCAGAATCACTTCAACCCAATTACCTAACATATAATTCCCGTCAAAAACTACACCGTAAGTTAAATGCTCTGTGCCGTTTTCTTGTCCTACTGGCTCTAAAAGATTTAGCTCGATAATAAAAGAGCTAAATCGATTTTCAGGAAAGCTAATTTTTCTGTCTCCGAGGCGACCGCTTGCCTCCGCCGGCGAGCTGGCACCGATACCGGATGCACCATCGCCACTATTAATAGAACCCACCGCACGAGCAACTTGAGAGAAAATAAGATGATATATGCCGCGGCTATTCCAACAAAAGAATTTAATATATAGAACAAGAGTTTTTTTCTGAAAAGAAACAATACTATATGCTGTGGCGGGGATAAATTTGTCTAACAGATTGACTTTTAATATCCATTCAGGGAAGAAAATTGCATTTTTCTCCTGCCATTTTTGCCATAAACTAAGGTAATATGCAGTAGGAGTATCGTAATGTTTATATAACTTGGCGCCCGAGCTTGTTCGGTATAAATAATAAGGTAAACATAAATTAGTATCCCATCTTATAATGCCTCTTTTTTTATCCGTGTATAATTTTAAAAGGTATTCTGTCCACCCTAGCAATATCCGCGCAAAACCCCTGCTTGATACACCGGGGCTTACAGAATCTTCTCTATCAAGCCGGATAAGAATACTGAGCGGCGAGCTGGACGGTTTTATCCTATTGCCTTTATAGAGCTCTTCAGTTTCTCGGAGAGTTTTTTCTGCGGGCTTAATATTCCCTGACTCCTCTACTTTTTTTAAAGCAGAGATAAACTGGCCGGCATCCTTATATCGGCTTTCACCATCATGGATAGCCAGATATATCAGATCAAATAACTCCTGAGGAATTTGTCCTTTTTTTACAAAGGAATTCATAATACTTAACAACCTTCCGCGAGAAGGATCCGAAAGAGAATCACTCTCCTTGTAGCTATTTACAGCTAACATATAAGCTAAAGTCATTCCTAAAGAATAGATATCATCTGCCTGAGAATAAAAATATTCATGCTTAGCTTCACGGCCAACGTTACCCATTCTTTTTATAGACGCGTAGGCGATTGTTCCGTATTGCTGCAGGCGCCTTCTGATAAATTCTTCTTTACTGGTAAAGGCGAGTTTAAAATCGTGCAGAAAGACCTTATATTCCGGAGTAAAAAATATATTGCCGGGTTTAACGTCCCAATGAATAACCCCAGCCTCATGCACAGATTCCAGGATCTGGGCGCAAGAACGAATTATCTGCAGTATTTCCCTAAGAGACAACTCTTGGGAACCTATCAGCGAGAATAAATCCTGTCCGGGCACCCTTTCAAAAAGAATCACGCTTCTTCCCTCTTCGGTCATAAGGAAATCCGACGGG
>JAHKBC010000323.1 GCA_018825725.1 Candidatus Omnitrophota bacterium | reverse complement strand
CCAAGAAGTTTTACCTTGAGCTTCCCCTGTTTTAAATAGGCATTATTTACATCGGTAATTTCCAGCTCCCCTCTCGAAGAAGGCTTAATCTTCTTGGCGATTTTTACCACGGTATTATCATAAAAATAGAGCCCGGTAACGGCAAACTTTGACTTTGGTTTTTTGGGCTTCTCTTCGATTGATTTTACCCGGCAGTCACTATCGAATTCAATTACGCCATACCGCTTAGGGTCCTTGACATAAGAACCAAAAACCATCGCTCCATCTTCCAGATTAACAGCGTCATCGAGAAATTCGGTAAGATTATGGCCGTAGAAGATATTGTCTCCCAGTATTAAACAGACGTTGTCTTTACCGATGAATCTCTCTCCGATAAGAATAGACTGGGCAATCCCTTTGGGCTCTTTTTGCGCCGCATATGATAGTTTTATCCCCAGATCCCGGCCATTACCTAATAAATCTTTGAACCTCGGAAGGTCATTTGCAGTAGAAATTATCAGGATATCCTTGATCCTTGCCAGCATCAATACTGACAACGGATAATAAACCATAGGTTTATCGTATATGGGTAATAGCTGTTTACACACAGCCCGTGTAACCGGGTGTAACCTGGTAGCTTTACCGCCTGCTAAGATTATACCTTTCATGTAGTGGCCTCCTTTTGAAACCTGGATAAAAATTGAGGTATAATGGTATAACCGTCAATTAGATGTTTTTTTATGACATTTGTCGCCCAAATACGAAAACGGGTGCCGTTAGAAGATTTTATGCGGTAGCCGACCGAAATGATCACGTCAAGATTATAGAAATTAGTCGCGTAGCTTTTACCGTCGGCGGCAGTTATCCGGAAATTCCGGATAACTGATTTCCTCTTTAACTCCCTTTCTTTAAATATGTTTTGTATGTGCTCGTTAACCGTCCGGACATCCTTGGTAAATAAATCCGCGATTTGCTTTTGAGTCAACCAAACAGTTTCCCGCTCAAGCCTAACCTCAAGCAGGACTTTCCTGTCTTTAGTCCGATAAATTGCAATTTCACCCTTTAGTGACTCCTTAGCCGCCTTATTTCTCATGAAGACTATCCTAATTTTAATTTAACCTAGATTGCCAATTGAGTTCTTTTTTTGCTCTGGTGATATTCAGCCATCGCTGCTTTGGGTCATCCTTCTGCCTAAAATTAGTAAATATCATCCACCAGAGAACATCAAAGATATCCAAAAAACCAATCTTCTTCCCCTTCCTGCAATTTCTGCAGGCATATGAAATTGGTACCTCAATAATACGGTAATTGCTTCTATACAATAGCCCGGTTATTTCAGGGTCAAAACCAAAACGCTTTGATTTGATATCCATACCCTGCAACGCGCTGGCTAAAAAAACCTTGTGCCCGGTCATAATATCGGTGATAGGCCTTGCATATATTAATCTGGCAATTGCATTTATTAACAGATTCCCCAGGTAATTCCGAATTAGAAAATGGTTATTGCCATTTAGGAACCTGGAGCCATAAACCGCTTCTGCCTGGCCATTAAGTATATAATGAAGCAATTTAGGGTATTCTGCCGGGTCATACTCTAAATCTCCATCCTGTATTATAATTATATCTCCTGAAGCGCACTTTAAAGCCTGGGCAATTGCCGCTCCTTTACCCTGATTTGTGCTGTGAAAAACCTTCTTTATCGGCAGGCTAGAATTTATTTTTGTAATAATATCCTTTGTTCCGTCTCTGGAGCCATCATCTACTATAATTATTTCTCTCTCTAAGCCAAGGTCAACATTCTCAATCTTAGAGATTACATCTTCTACTGTGTTTTTCTCATTATATACCGGAACTATTATGGAAACCTTCACTGCATTATCCTCTTATAAATTGTTAACAAGCCTTGAGTTCTTCTTTAAACCATTTTATGGTCTTGTTTAACCCTTCATCCAATCCATACCTGGGCTGCCAGCCTAGCATCTTTTTTGCTAATGATGGATCTGCCCGGCGCTGTTTCGGGTCATCCTCAGGCAAAGGCAGATATTTTATCCTGGATTTAGAACCGGTTAAAGCTTTTACTTTCTTGGCCAGTTTCAGCATGCTGAATTCAAACGGAGTCCCCAGATTAATCGGCCCGGGATAATCAACCTTCATATATTTAATTATGCCGTCAATCAAATCATCTACATAACAAAAAGAACGGGTCTGAACCCCTTTACCGTACAAGGTTATATCTTGGCCGGTCAATGCCTGATAAATAAAGTTAGAGACTACCCGGCCGTCTTCAATACGCATATACGGGCCATAGGTATTAAAAATCCGGATAACATGGATATTGACCTTGTGTTGCCGGTAATAAGCAAAGGTCAGGGCTTCGGCTGCGCGCTTACTCTCGTCATAACATGAACGCGGGCCTATGGGGTTAACATTGCCCCAGTAACTTTCCGGCTGAGGTGAAATTTTAGGGTCGCCGTACACTTCAGAAGTAGAAGCCAGAAAAAACCTTGCCTTATGAGCCTTGGCAATACCTAAACAGTTATGTGTGCCCAGAGTCCCCACTTTTAAAGTCTTGATAGGGTACTGTAAGTAATCCTTAGGCGAAGCCGGAGAAGCAAAATGCATTACCCAATTTAATTTTTCCTTAATCTTAATCGATTTCGAAATATCGTGCTTAATGAACCTGAAGTTCTTATTACTTAGGAGTTCTTTAATGTTTTCTTTGGAGCCGGTAATAAAATTGTCCAGGCAAATAACCTTATTGCCGCCTTTAAGCAGCCTCCTGCACAGATGCGAACCGATAAAACCCGCCCCTCCAGTTATCAAGATAATCATGGGTAATCCTCTTGTTGTCCATAGTCCACAGTCAACGGACCACGGTACTTTTTAAACAATGGATTTTCGTAATGCTTGTAACATTTTCACCAAACACTCAGTTTCGAAATATAAATCATTAAACTTATTTTCTTTAATTAAACTCCTTTTCTTGCCTATATAAAGACAAGAAACAACTTCTATCGCGGAACGAATAGCGTAACCTATGAATTGTTTGAATTCAGCGTTCGACTGACCAGTTGACCCTTCGGCAATGTTTAGAGCAACTGAATCAGCAGCCCTTTTAATCTGCGAAGTCAAAATGTATATTTCTTCTTTAGGAAAATCTCTTGTTAATTCATGGATTTTGAAACTTAGCTCGATACTATTTTTCCATACTTCTAGATTTTCAAATTTGAAACTCATTTTTTATCAATATACTGTGGCCTGTCGACCGTTGACTGCCGACTATATGCTTCTACCTATGCACTTATATATGAAGCCGAGTTTTTTCATCTTTTCAGGTTCGAAGATGTTTCTTCCGTCGATAATCACCGGCTGAAGGAGCAGCTTCTTGAGCCTCTCCAGGTTTAGATTCCGGAACTCGTCCCATTCTGTCATAATTAAAAGGCAATTGCTTTTATTTGCCGCCTCATAAGGATCTTTGCAAAATTGCACCCCTTTTAACTCCTGCCTGGCTTTAGAGGCTGCCTGAGGGTCATAGGCCTTGACCTTTGCCCCGGCATGCTGCAGCATATGTATTATCGCAATAGCCACCGAAGAGCGGATATCGTCGGTATCCGGCTTAAAGCTTAGGCCCAGGACTCCGATTGTCTTATCTTTAATTATCCATAAAGCCTCTTCGATCTTATTATATATAAAACTTTTTTGTTCCTCGTTTATTTTGCGGACTGTTTTAAGCAGCTCAAAGTTATAGCCCTTTTGGCTGGCCAGATAAATAAAAGCATCCACATCTTTGGGGAAACATGAACCGCCAAAACCAACGCCTGCCTTTAAAAAAGCCTTGCCGATACGCTTATCCAGGCCCATAGCCTCGGCTACCTTCTCCACATCCGCGCCCACCTTCTCGCAGATATTAGCAATGGCGTTTATAAAAGAAATCTTGGTAGCCAGGAAGGAGTTAGAGGCATGCTTTATAATTTCAGCGGTCTCGACATTACAAATGATTATCGGGGCCTTGAGCGGCTTGTAAAGCTTGCGCATTATTTCTTCGGCAGTCCTGCTTTCTAACCCTAAAACTATGCGCTCAGGAGCAAAGGCGTCTTTTATGGCCTGGCCTTCACGCAGAAATTCCGGATTTGAGACCACGTCAAAACTTACCTTGTGCGGATTACACATCTGTATTGTCCGCTTGATCTTCTCCCCTGTCTGGGCCGGGACTGTGCTCTTCTCCACTATAACCTTATATTCTTTCATTGACCTGGCAACTTCAGTTGCTACCTTTTCCACTGCCGAAAGGTCGGCGCTTCCGTCGTGCCGCGAAGGAGTCCCCACACAGATAAATATAATCTGTGATTTAGCGCTGGCATCTTTAATGCTGGAGCTAAAAGTAATTCTTTTTTGCCTCTTATTCTTGGCAAAAAGCTCCTCTAATCCCGGTTCATAGATAGGGATAATGT
>JAHKBC010000322.1 GCA_018825725.1 Candidatus Omnitrophota bacterium | reverse complement strand
TTCGTCTTTTAATATTCCTATTATTATATAAGGATGATATAAGGTGCGTAAGATACCTTGAGCTATTAAAAAAAATTAAACCTGAATTGGCTGAGGAAATTTCGGTATTTGCTGTTGGCGCGAGAGAGTATGGTATTGATATAGGGGAAGGCGGAATTACTGTGAAAGGACCATTGGATGACTTACCGAATACAAAATCCAATGATCTTATTAAGGAGGCGTTTAATTTCTGCCAAATAGGTCAATATGAAAAAGGATCAGTTCTCTTAAAAGAAAGGTTAGCGGACAAAACTATCACTCATGAAGAAAAAGCTGTTCTTAATTATGCTTTAGGGCTAAGCTTCCTTTATAAACCATATATTAATTTAGATGGAAAAGAGCTGTTTAATAATTCACAAGGATTAGATTATCTTAAAGAGGCCATAAAATTATGCCCGAATATAAATGAGTTCAGGCGAGGGTTAATATTTGCTTATATAGAGCTAGAAAAATATCCAGAAGCTTTAGAAGAAATTAAAGTTTTGCTTGAAAGAAAGCCGGATGATAAGTATGCGTTATATTCTCAGGGATATATTTATTTTTCTACTAAGGAATGGGGGAAAGCAGTAGAAAGCTGGGGTAAGTTGCGCAATATCGATAATATATTATTTGCGTTAATTCAGTATGAATATGAACAAGCGAAACAATCTATGAAATAATTTATTAAAAATTTTTGTTAAGTAGCAAGACCGGGATAGCATTATGAAGAAAGTCTCTATAAATAACTTCGGATGGCCCTTGGTGTAAGTGGCGGAGAATTATAATGAAATCATATACACAATACCTCTGGTTTAACACTAAGAACCGCCAGGAATTTATTAACATTACACCTCTTGTTGAGGATGAACTGGAAAAAAGCGGTGCAAAAGAGGGTTTATGTTTAGTTAATGCTATACATATAACTTCCAGCGTTTTTACAGACGTTTAGAACTCAATGCAAAAGGATGCCGAAGTTCAGGTTTAAGATAACGCTGGTAATGGATCTAATATAGGGATTCAATGGATTATTTATCGAATTATGTAACTGGCAAGTACAGGGTGGGGGCTAGATGAAAATTATCAGAAATATCTTGATTATAATACTGGTAATAATCGCTATTGTTTATCACGGACAAACTATAAAGGCGCAAAGGGTCAAAGATGTCAGATTGAGATATAAACTACAAGAAGGGAAAATAACCAAGGATCAATACGAGCAGTTTAAGCAGCAAAATACTTACCTTAATACTTTTTTGAATCCAAAAGAAGTTTTAAGTGTAGATTAAAACCATGTATCCATCGTTTTCTTTGAAGTATTACTCTAAAGAACTATCAAGGCCTTGGAAATTGATCACTTTTTCTGTAGCTTTAGGGTATTACATTTGGGGTGCCTATCGCTATAAATGCCCTACTTGGGATGTGCCTGTGTCTATAATTATGAGTGTTTTAACTTATATATTCGCTCCTTGGACGCTAAAATCTGTTTATTATCTTATTCAGAAACGTCCAAAACATTGGGTTAGAAGTTTAGTAATCTGTAGCATAGTTATTTATGTCTGCGCCTCTGGTTCTTATGAACTATATAACTGGTGGCATTTGGGATATTGGCCGCCACCCACATATTGGGTCAATTTATGGTATTCAAGTTGCGCATTTATTGCGGCAGGCATACTTTGGAAGTTTGAGGGAACGCTAAAGGAATTGTTAGGCGGTTTGTTAAAAGACTTTAAGAAAGTTTCCGAAGCGAAGGAGTAGATTACGTAATGAAATCTCATACCCAATATCTCTGGTTCAACACTAAAAATCGCCAGGAATTTATTAATATCACGCTTCAGGTCGAGGAAGCCGTTAAGAAAAGCTGTATCAAAGAAGGACTATGCTTGGTCAACGCTATGCACATCACCAGTTCGGTTTTTATTAATGATGACGAGTGTGGGTTACATAAAGATTTTGGGGAGTGGCTGGAAAAGCTGGCTCCTTTTGGCAAGGATAAATATAAGCATAATCTGACCGGAGAAGATAATGCCGACGCCCATTTAAAAAGGACGATTATGGGCAGGGAAGTAGTAGTGGCGATAACCAAAGGAAAATTAGATTTCGGCCCCTGGGAACAAATATTTTACGCTGAATTCGACGGCCTTCGCAAAAAGCGAGTGCTGGTTAAGATTATAGGTGAATAATTTTAAGGATTTAATGACTCCTATCGGATTTTTTCGCTATGACTAGCGGGTCCTGCCCAAAGGAGGCAGCTCATGGGCCCCTCCGCCCAGTGTGGATCCTCCCATTCGCCGCCATCCTTTGGTCACCCGCTAATGACATTTTCTGACAAAATCCGCTAGGGTTAATTTGATAGGTTTAAATTAATTATTAATTTTAGCGGTTTTGCCGGAGCGCGCATTATAAAATTTACGGCACTGCTATAGACATTAGTGTGCAAGGCTTTGCGGCGAGTGGAGGCAATTTTACCTTTGCGTGAGGAACCTGCGCTGCCGGAAGGAGCCGCAAACCGCAGCACACGGCGGAAATTTTCAGCGCGCGGAGCGCAAAAGCGCTAAAATAAGAGGATAATAAATGAAAATTAAAAATACTGAAATTAGAATAATAAAAGGGGATATTATGGAATTGAAGATGGATGCTATAGTCAATGCCGCTAATAATAAATTGGTTATGGGTGGAGGGGTTGCCGGGGTAATAAGGAAAAAAGGCGGGAAAGAGATCGAGGATGAGGCGGTTAAAAAAGGGCCTATAAAGATCGGAGAGGCTATTTCGACCGGTGCGGGAAAGTTGCCGGCAAAATATGTTATCCACGCTGCAACCATGGGCATGGACTTCAAGACCGATGAAGTTAAAATTCGAAATTCCTGTCGTAATGCTTTACGGGTTGCGGATGAATTAAAGATAAATTCTATCGCCTTTCCAGCTTTAGGTTGCGGAGTAGGCGGATTTTCTTTAGTAGCCGCGGCTAAGATTATGGCCCAGGAAACATTCAGGCATTTAAAGGAAAACAAAACTTCTCTTAGGGAAATAATATTTTGTTTGTATGATCAGGGGGCCCTGGAAGTATTTAATAAAAATGTTATCAGTTATCTTGAGTATATAATCCATAAGCTGCAAAACGGGCCTTTTATCACGGTAGACGCTATTATTGAAGTCCCGGTTTCATCCGGTAAAACAGGCATTGTCGTCATCCAGAGAAGTAATCCTCCTTTTGGATGGGCGTTACCCGGAGGATTTGTGGATTACGGCGAAAGTTTAGAAGATGCGGTAAAAAGAGAAATGAAGGAAGAGACCGATCTGGAATTGCAAGACCTTCGGCAATTTCATACTTATTCTAACCCGGATCGCGACCCCCGTTTCCATACTATCGGTACAGTATTTTTGGCCAAGGGCATTGGAACGCCTAAAGCTGACGATGACGCGGCCGGCTTGAAAGTAATCAAATTAGATGAGATCAAAAATCTGGATTTTGCGTTTGACCACAATAATATCTTAGAAGACTATTTAAAATACAAAGAAAATGGTATTCTGCCGTAATATGGGGACTGTCCTTCAGCAGAAAGCAGGACACCCGCCGCTCCGATACGGCGGGGTGCCTACATTTGTAATGCAGGGGTTTCTCCTGATTCTAGTACTTATTCTATTATTTAGTCCACTACAAGCTCAAACCCGTCAGGCCTGTGTCCGTGGCGTTTGTGTACAGGTCGAAGTTGTAGATTCGCCTGAAGACAGGTCTCGAGGGTTGATGTTCAGGGATAAGTTAGGCGAAAAAGAGGGAATGCTTTTTATATTTGATGAAAGAGGAAGGCATAATTTTTGGATGAAGAATATGCAATTTCCTATTGATATAATCTGGATTAATCAGGATAAAGTTATCGTAGATATCCGTAAAAATATACCGCC
>JAHKBC010000032.1 GCA_018825725.1 Candidatus Omnitrophota bacterium | reverse complement strand
GATTGGTATAAAGATTGACCGGGAAAAACTAAAGAAACTTTCTGTGGAGGTAGGCAAGCGCCTGGTGAAATTGGTATCTCTGATTTATGAACTGGCGGGGAGTGAGTTTAATATAAATTCGCCTAAGCAATTGGGAGACGTATTATTTAATAGATTAAAACTTCCTGTATTCAAGAAGACCAAGACCGGGCCATCAACTGATGAAGAGGTCTTGCGCTCTCTTTCTGCAAGGCATGCATTACCGCAAAAACTGTTGGAATACCGGCAGTTGATGAAATTAAAGAATACCTATATCGATACTTTGCCGGAACTGGCTGATGCCCGGACAGACAGGGTGCATACTGTGTTTAATCAGACCGGCACGGAAACCGGCAGGCTTAGTTCTAGTAAGCCAAATTTGCAGAATATTCCTATTAAAACGGATTTAGGCAGAAGGATTCGCGAATCCGTAATTTCTTTTAGCAAACGCAATTTTCTTCTATCTTGTGATTATTCCCAGATTGAATTAAGGATTATGGCGCATATGTCGCAAGATATAATACTCCTGGATGCTTTTAAGCTGGATAAGGATATCCATAAAGCGACTGCTGCCCTTATCCATGATTGTGATGAACAGGAAGTAGACGAAAAGATGCGCGATGTGGCTAAGCGTATAAATTTCGGTATTATTTACGGATTAAGCGCTTTTGGCTTAAGCCGGGATTTAGGGGTGCCCCATGAACAGGCGCAAATGTTTATTGACGCCTATTTTTCCAGGTATGCCGGGGTTAAAGATTATATCGAGCGCCAGATTGCTCAGGCTGAAGAAGACGGTTTTGTTTCTACTCTTTTTGGCCGGAGAAGATATCTGCCGGAAATAAGAAATAAAAATCAGGCTATGCGCCAGTTGGCCCAGCGCCAGGCAATTAATACGCCTCTACAGGGCACGGCCAGCGATATTATCAAAAAGGCGATGATTGATATTTATTTTCAGATAACTAAACATAAGCTATCCGGGAAAATGATCCTGCAGATTCATGATGAACTTTTATTTGATATCCCAAACAAAGATCTGGCGGATTTTTCCGGGATGGTTAAGGAGAAAATGGAGAATGTCTGTAAGCTATCCGTGCCTATCCGGGTAGTTATGAAGGCCGGCAATAATTGGTCAGAGATGTCGGAATTGTAAAAAAGCGGAGTTTCGGTAGATGCGCCTGACGGCGCGGGTTGGTGCTCTAGCTCCGCTAGCGCGGAGTTTCGGTAGATGCGCCTGACGGCGCGGGTTGGTGCTCAAATAGGTCGGGGGTAGTAAATTGTTCCGCCGATAGGTGGATATTGGTATTTTTCTTCGACTCGTTAATACACTCGTCGAAGTAAATTTGTAGACAAGAAAAAGAGGGAAAATTTAAGGAGGGTAGAAGGATGAAGATAGTAATTGCTGCATCAGAGGTGGTTCCTTTTGCGAAAACCGGAGGGCTTGCTGACGTAGGGGGCGCTTTGCCTTTGGCTCTGGAAAAACAGGGCGCAGAGGTTATTGTGATTATGCCAGGTTACCGGGCAGTGCATAATTCCAAGACGCAGAAAGTTACCCTTTTAAAAGACGGTGTATCGGTTTCCCGTCTCGGTAAGAAGATCAATGTTTATTTTATTGATAATAATAAATATTTTGATCGTGATGGATTGTATCAGGATAAAACAGGCGATTATCCTGATAACCTGGATCGTTTTTCTTATTTTTGCAAGGAATCGCTGGAATTATTAAAATACCTGAAGTTTCGTCCGGATATAGTGCATTGTCATGACTGGCAGAGCGCGCTTATCCCGGTATATCTAAAGACTATCTATAAACAGGACCCTTTTTTTAAAGGCGCAAAATCTATCTTTACCATTCATAATATCGGCTACCAGGGGTTGTTTGCCAAGGAGGAGTTTCCTAAATTATCTCTGGATTGGAGTGTTTTTAATATGGAAGGGCTGGAGTATTACAATAAGATAAATATTTTGAAAGGCGGTATAGTATTTTCCGACCTTGTCAATACGGTAAGCCAGACCTATAGTAAAGAAATCCAGACTAAAGAGTTTGGATTTGGAATGGAAGGAATATTGAATAAACGGCGCAACAGCGTATTTGGCATTATTAACGGGCTGGATTATTCTATCTGGGATCCGGCCACCGACAAACACATTTTTAAGAACTTTAATTTAAAAACTGTGGAAGATAAAGATGTGAATAAAGAAGAACTGCAGAAATTCTGTAAGCTTCCGGTAAAAAAAGGCGTTCCCTTATTTGGGATAGTATCGCGGCTGGCGGAACAAAAAGGTTTTGACATTCTGGCTGAAGGTATTGATAAGATATGTAAGATGGACCTGCAGATGGTTATTTTGGGCACCGGGGATTTAAAATACCATAAGATTATGGAAGACATGGTGAAGAAATATCCTAAGGTTGTATCTTTGTATCTTAAATTCGACGATACCCTGGCGCATCGGATCTACGCAGGTTCGGATATATTTCTTATGCCTTCAAAATACGAACCGTGCGGTTTGGGCCAGATGATCAGCCTTAAATACGGGACAATTCCTTTGGTCTTTAAGACCGGCGGGCTTGCCGATACGGTTAATGAAAAGAATGGTTTTGTTTTTAGTAGTTACAGCAAGGATGAGTTGATTCGCACAATTAAGTTTTCCCTGGACGCCTTTAAGAAGAGGAAATCATGGAATGCATTGATGGAGAAGGCGATGAAATGTAATTTCTCCTGGGATGAGTCGGCAAAAAAATATATTCAACTTTATGAGAAGGCGAAAACCGGATAAGAAAATAGTCCTGGGGGTGACGGGGAGTTTTGGCAGCGGTAAAAGTACGGTCGCTGATCTTTTTAAGAGTTCCGGCGCCCAGATTATTGATGCCGATAAAATAGGTCATGCCTTGCTTTTACCCGGAAGCCATGTTTTTTCCAAAGTTTTCAGATTATTCGGCAGCGGCATACTGGATAAAAAAAAGCAGATTGACCGCAGGTTTCTGGGGCAGTTGGTCTTTAAAAATAGAG
>JAHKBC010000321.1 GCA_018825725.1 Candidatus Omnitrophota bacterium | reverse complement strand
CTTGAGGATCCAAAATCATTTGTCACCGGATTCGCAGGGTCGCTGGGCCCCGTTCTTGATCAAAAAGACCGATTTAGCAAACAAGCTACTCGAGAAGTTTGAGGAAATGGCGAAGTATATTAAATAGAAGATTTTAAGGGGAGGCAAACAATGGATAGAAAAGAAATTGTTTTGGCGGCGCTTGCCGCTTCTAACGGCGCAGAGCATACGCCGGTGCAAGTGCAGAAATTGTTTTTTGTTGTTGATCGAGAAATTTCGCAGTTGGTAGGGGGTCCTTTTTTCAATTTTGTTGCTTATGATTACGGCCCTTTTGATAGCGATGTTTATAACGTTTTGAGGCAACTAGGGGAAGATGGGAACGCCGAAACTCTATATTATCGTCCTTCCGGTTTCCGGCGTTATAAATTGACGGCACAAGGTCAGGAGAAAGGAACGAGTATTCTCCAGGGATTGGATAAAAAAGCATCGGAGTATATTGTTGCTCTTTCGGGCTGGATTAGAAAGCTTTCATTTGCTGAATTGGTTTCGGCAATTTATAAAGCTTACCCTGAGATGAAAGCAAATAGCGTTTTTCGGAGTTAAAGATGACGATTTTAATTGGTGTTTTATGTCAAGATGGCGTTGTTGTGGGTGCAGATAGTTCTGCCACATTTGGCGCGGGTCCCCAGTATAAAACCATCGAACAAAAGTGTAAAAAGATTGAAGTTGTTGAAGAAAAAGTAATCGTAGCTGGCACCGGACAGGTTGGACTGGGGCAAAGATTTAATTTTGTCGTTCAAGAGTACTGGAAGGAAAAAGGTTTTCAGAAGCATCATTTAGAAGTTGGGCGGGAGCTATCAGCGAAATGTATTAGTAATTTTGCATCAAGTCAGGTACCGCGAGGACAATACGGTGCTTTATTGGCTTATACTGTTGGCGGGAAATATCATCTTTGTGAATTTGCTATTGCAGATTTTCAGCCGGAATTTAAAGATTCAAGTATGTGGTATGTATCAATGGGGAGTGGACAGCTTATTGTCGATCCTTTTTTAGGGCTGATGAGGAAGGTTTTTTGGGGGGATTCTCCACCACGATGTAATGAGGGGATCTTTTATGTCGCGTGGGCATTGCAACATGCTATTGAACTTAATCCCGGAGGAATTAATGAGCCCATGCAGATTGCTGTTATACAATCTGCAGACGGAAATATTAAAGCACGCTGTTTGGATGAACAGGAATTGAGTGAGCATCTCGATCATGTCAGAGGAGTAAATGAGTATTTGTCGAAATATAAAGATATTTTGCAAGGTAAAATTGAAAATCCCGATATAAAATTACCAGAACCACCAGAGATTGAAAAATAACTATTTCATGAATATGAGCGGACGGAGCATATCGGACAATTTTAAGAGACGGTTAGGAAATATTAAAACTCACACGAATAAATTAGTTTATATTTTGGTCTATGTAATGAGAAGGGGGTAGCAGATGAAATGCTTATATGCGGTCATAGTGGCTTGCGTTGGGGCAGGTCTTTTAATATCGGGATGCGGCAATGCTGGTGCTGGTCCCAAAGATATTCTATCAAAATATCTTAATGATTCTCTTCATGGACGAATGGCAGAGGCATATGAATATATATCACAGAAGGATAAAGCCGCGGTCAGTGTTGATGAATATGCCAAGAAGCAAAGTATGGATGAAAATGCTTTTGCCGAAGCTTTTACTGCAAAGATTTCTTACAAGATTGATGAAATAACCATAGCCAGGAATGAAGCGGATGCTAAAGTCAGTATAACCATGCCGGATTTCGGTAGCATGTTTTCCGATGTTATGGGAGCGGCTTTTATGTCTGCGTTTGGTGGTGCTAAAGAAGAAGATATTTCAAAAATGATGGCGGAAAAGTATAAAGATAAAGAAGTGCCCATGACAACAACAACTCAGATGTTCAAACTAGTTAAAGAATCTGATGGCTGGAAGGTATTTCTTGATCTTGAGAAACAGGAGAAAGTGACTACGTTACTCGGGGAAGCGAAACAGTTGCGGAAAGATAAAAAGCTCAAAGGGGCATTGAAAAAGTACGAAGAGGTCTTGGAATTAGATAGTGAAGAGGTTACAGCAAAGTCGGGTAAAGGCGAATTGACGAAAGAAATTACGGATTTTGATAAAAAACAAGCGTATATTGATAAGGTTAAGTTATACGATTTTACAGCAAAGTATTTCTCTACCTACTTGGATGGTAAAACTCCCGGGATCACCTTTAAAATAAAAAATGAAGGAGACAAAACACTTACTAAAGTCAAGGTG
>JAHKBC010000361.1 GCA_018825725.1 Candidatus Omnitrophota bacterium | reverse complement strand
GTTGAATATTGTTGAATTGAGCGAACTTAAAAAAGACTATTATGATGCTATCGTTATGATTGATTGGTTCGAGCATTTGGACGATGAAGAATTTTATAGACAAATAGATAGTTTAAGGGGTATATTAAAGGCAGGCGGTAAATTTTGTATGAAAACCGCATCACACAATGATAGACACCAACACTACGAATGGACAGAAGATCGAAAAAAGACGATTTTAGACATAGGGAAAAAAGATGGATAGTCTTAAACTGAATGTAGGTTGCGGAATACACAAAAAGGAAGGATATACAAGGATAGACAAAGAAGCCAGTGTCCAACCTGATTATGTGTTAAACATAGAGAAACAAAGACTACCCTTTGAAGATAATTCCGTAGATGAAATATTGGCAGAAAACATTCTTGAACACTTGAGAAACATTGATTTTTTTATGGAAGAGGCGTGGCGGGTCTTAAAGCCAAATGGCTTACTTGAGATAATTGTCCCTCATTATCATCATCACCAGGCATATAGCGACCCTGACCACATTAGATACTTTACAGAGCATACCTTTTCTTATTGGTGCAGAAAGACAATTGGAAGTGATGGTCGTCTTGTCATTAGAGGTAAGATGGATTTTGATATTAAACTGATACAGAATCTAATTGATCAAGAAACAGTAGAAAGATTGGGTGGAATGAATAATGTAATAGAAATGGCAATGAGTCATAATGGAGTATTTATTGCAATAAGGGCTAAATTAAGGGCAGTTAAGCCATTAAGATGAACAGGAGGAAAAAATGCCAATACAAAAAGACAAGTTAAGGGCAACAACAGATAGTGTGGGAGTAAAGATTTTTAGGGGCGATGGAACTATAGAGACCCCTACTGTAGAGAAATCAGAAGAATATAAGACATCAACAGGAAGTCCCATAGAAGCTAAATTGCTACAATCAAAGAAACTTCAAGGTAAGAACTTGCTGGAATGGCAATCTATGGTGTGGCAGATGTTAATGGGGGCTGTAGGAAAGCAGTTTTTAGGAATAAAATCTCAAAGTGAGATGAAAGGATTTTTCAGGGTTAGACTTGAAATACAGCAGGGAGATCCTATTTGTCAAAGATGCAGGTGCTTTAATGGCGAAAATATGCTTTGTGATGCAGAGACAAGTAAGGATACCCTTATCTGTGAAAACTTTGTGCCAAATGCAGATGCATTTCAACAGATATGGCAATGGATCATACAGGGCAGGCTATTGCCCTGGGATTTGACAGACAAGAAGATAGAAGTTGCGCCTCAGTGAAATAAGATGTTTACTTTTTTCAAAAAAAAAGCTACTCCTGAACCAGTTAAAAAGGCGTATGAGGATACTCTTAACTGGACGAATGTAGACTCATCTCAAGATGACGCCACCTTATTTCATCCTTCCGATTTTATCAAATTGCTATCCTACCATTGGTTAATCTATTCTGCAATATCTGCAAAAGCCGAAAGGTTATCTCAAGTTCCTTTTGTCATTAAAGACAATAAGGGACAGATAATAGATGACCCGACCCACCATCTAATCCGATTTTTCAAGAGACCCAATGAAAACCAAACTTGGCAAGAGTTTCTTGAAACCACCTTTACATTTCTTGAGTCAACAGGAAATGCCTTATGGGAAATAACACGAGAAGGCAACAAAACTCAAAAGCTCTACAATCTCAGACCAGATAAGATACGGCTCATTAAAGATGGTCAGGGCAGGTTAGCAGGATATGAGTATATTGCTTCTGAAGGAAGATCTACGATATTAGACTTAAAAGATGTGCTACACTTCAAATATGTTTCTACTTCTTCTGAATTATGGGGAACGAGTCCTTTGGTATCGCTAATTCCTTCAGTTTTAGTAAGCATCTATCTTGACCTATTTATCAAGAACTTCTTTAAAAATGCGGGGAAAACCGCAGGAACATTTGAAGTAGAGAGGGTATTGCCAGAGCCTCTTTTTCAGCGGATTGAAGCACGGATACTGAAAGTCTATCAAGGTCTTCAAAATGCTTGGAAGCCGTTGATTTTAGATGGTGGGATGAAGTATACACCTTCTTCAATTACATTAGATAATATGCCTTTTGGTGAATTATCTGATGATCTAATCCAGCGGATTTTAGCGGTTTTAGATGTGCCACCAATTATGATAGGGTCATTAAAAGAAGCCAGCTTCGCCAATGCACGACAACAATATAGGATATTTTGGGAAGCTCTTGTGCCTAAAGCCAATAAAATAGCTGAAAGGATCACATATTTACTATTGCCAGAAATGGGTTATGATAACTGGGAATTTACCCTTGATTTTTCAGACATAGACGCACTAAAAGAAGATGCAAAAATGCAAGCTGAGATAGATGCAACATATATTAAGGCTCACATTAAAGTGCCGAATGAGATTAGACAAGAAAGATGGGGGCTGGAAGGTTTGCCTGGTGGCGATGAAATGTATAGTATTCCGCAAGCAATGAATGCGATAAAAAATAAGCAGGTAGAGAAAAAAGTAGAGGCAAAAGAAGAGGGTTTATTAAATGACAGAGTAGGTTTTGCTGAGTGGGTTGAATTTTATAAGATTACTACTAAAGGCGAGAAGCAATTAGCCTTGATAATATCAGACTTTTTCAACCATATTAAAGGGGAAGTGTTGGATAATGTCAAGGCTAATTATG
>JAHKBC010000320.1 GCA_018825725.1 Candidatus Omnitrophota bacterium | reverse complement strand
GTAAAATAATATTATCTTGATTCAAATAAGGCGTGAGATATTTTTCTCTGAATTTCTCATTTAATATTAAACATTTCTTTTCGTTCATCTGTGTAAAAGCATGGTAATGCCACATCCGGTCCAGTGCCAAATTAAGAGCATCGGCCCGGATATTACCAAAATAAAATGGCAGATATGGACAAGGTTGGACCTCTCCATAAGGAGAGATGTAAAATGTCGCTTTACAAAATATCCCGCACACTTTGGGAGCGGGCAGGCCCTGAAAATAAACCCGCGAGTGGTCAATATTTTGCAGGATACAATTTTCATCGTTCTTGTTCAACAATAAGTCCGTGCGCCGAGAGAAACTCCCTACGGGGCGCGCCGGCAATACTCGCACTGCAAACGCACCGAGCCGTTTCGCAAGCGCCGTAATCTTCTTTATGTTTTCCTTGCATGACCGGTCAGAGGTAAAATAGGTGGAAATTAAACAAGGGATTTTGTATTTTCTCAAACGGACTATGCCCTCAATTGCTTTTTCAAAACATCCGGGAGAACTCCTTAAGTTATTATGAACATGGCTTTCAGGGCTATCTAGACTAACTGCTACGCATGAAATGCGGCTTTTCTTTAAATATTTAACGTTGTCCTCGGTCAACAATAACCCATTACTTTCCAATATCACTACAAATTTCTTCGCTGCGTATTCTATAATATCAAATATATCTTTGCGTATAAGAGCCTCTCCTCCGCTTAAATTGATCCGCGGAACCCCCATCTTATATACACTATCCAAACCAGAAAACCATTCTTCGGTATTTAATTCAAGCTCCTCGTTTTTGCTGTATAGGCCGGCTGAGCAGTGGATGCAATTACACTGGCAGCGGTATGTAAGAGCAAGCACCGCTGAAGATGGCGTATGGAGCTTTAGAGAATTCTTTAATACATTAGTAAAAATGCTACCGTAGCATTTCATTGGTACAATGTTCTTGAATATCCTTGCGGTCAAGATCAACTTCTTTATATTCAATCTAAAATTTGTCAACATATAAGGGGAGCCCTGCTTCATTTGCTTTTAGAAAATACTTCACCCGGAATCCCTTTGCGTTCATCAGGCATCCCTTGCAAGATGCGTATTTTCTAAAAAAATCGTGCCTTGTCATTCTAACCACTATTTTTCTAATATTCTCTGAACGGATATTACCGAAAGAAATAGGTATGGCCGGACACGGCTGTATATCGCCATACGGAGATATGTAAATCAAGTTTCGCCTAAGCGCAGAACAGCCCTTCCCGGAGCTTTTAAGCATTTCTAAGGCATCTTCAAGGTATACAAAAGATGGGTCGATCAAACTTTTTATATAGTCCTCTTCCTCAGGATCAAGACGCTCCTCTTCAGCCTTGCGCCACTTTCCGGAAAGAATAGGGAATAGAATTTTCACTCCGGACACGCCTATCCGCTTACCCAATCGGACGATCCCTTCTAAATCCTTTCTTTTTATGGCACCCTTAGAGGCATAAGTAGAAATTAGACAAGGTATATTATGTTTTACACATAACTCTAACCCCTCTATCGCTTTCCCAAAACACCCAGGGCTCCTTCGCAAGGTATCATGGATTTCTGCATTAACGCTATCAATACTCACATTAATATTACTGACTCTTGCCCTCTTAAGAGAAACCACCATCGCCTTATCCAAACAAATACCGTTTGTATCTACTGATACCCGAAGACCTTTTCCTGAAGCATATTTAACTATATCCAATATATCCTTCCTTAAAAGAGGCTCCCCACCGAAAAAAGTTATCTTGATTGGCCCCCACCTGGCAATAAAATCAATTGTTTCTTTAATCTCTTTAGTGGATAACGTGTTACCGAATTTATTATAATCGCCGACTGAACAATGAACACAATTACACTGACACTTATAGGTTAAGGCAAAAACTACCGAAACAGGAACCGGTGTTCTTAATAAAAAACGCTTCACCATAAAACAAAACACTCTAAAGATGTCTCGTACGCTAATATCTTTAAAAAATACCCTAAAACCAAAAATAAATCTTTTTACAAAATTCATCGATTTAAAATTGTTGGCGAATTCTATTTTTCAATGTAATTTAGTATCTTTTTGGCATCCACTACTACAATGTCTCTATAATTAAAATCTGATATCTCTGTAAGCCCCAACACGGGAAAACTGCGTTTTTTATTTTTATTTATGATCTCCTTGATTAGGCCGATATATAATCCATGGACAGTAGGATCCCGGAGGTTATTTAGAAAATCAGATCCAAAATACTTCTTCTCAATAACCATATGAGTAATCCCATAAGATTTAACAAGGCTTTTTATTGCTTCCAGGGAATCTCCATATAAAGCTTCTAATAACTGTCTTTTCCTTTTTTCTACCTCATTATAAAAATCACCATTAGTAGGCATAGTAGAATAGACTGTCATATAAAATACTGGCCTATGGGAAAAAAATGGCACTGGCTCCAGGGTTCTTATTGTGCCAGCCAATAATGCATTCTTCGGAAGTTTTTCAACATAATCGAATAGCGGCTTATAGCTTGCGTAATCGCGAATATTATTATGCGGGCAAAAGATGATGAAACTTAATGCAATTAAAAGACTTACGCCGAAAATTAAAGCCCTGCTAATTAATTTTGAAATATAATATATCGCCTTGGCGAACAGAAAAACAAGAAGGATCGGGATGGCAGAAACAACTGTACGCGACGCGATCAAAGGGGAATAAAAGGCACTTACAGCAAAAAATACGACTATATAGGATATAAAGAAAATCCATACCTCTTTCTCCAAATTCTTTCTAAAATCCTTAAAAAATAAAATCACAAAACTACCGAAAATCATAAATAAAAATGTTAAGAAAGTATACAAGGAAGTAAGATGCTCGTTAAGATTTAAAAAACAATTCAAGAAATATTCAATGAAACTAAAGGTATTATTAAAAAAATACCCCTCCCCGCCATAAAGATACTTTGTTTTTATTAATGGTGGGGCATAAATGTATTTATAATCTACTGAATGATTAAAGGTAGTG